>CALFOA010000421.1 GCA_937919795.1 uncultured Neisseria sp. | reverse complement strand
GTGCGCCTTTGGGCGCGCACGCGTTGTTTGTTCTGAGGGCCTGTCTGAAAGATGAATTTTTGCTTTGAAGAAAAGCGCTTCGTTTGTTTCAGACAGGCATTAAGGGCAGGCAATGCGTTTGCGCCTGAAGGCAAATCCTCTATGATTACAGACTACGGCTTGCTTGATGTAAATTAATTTAGGAAGAGTGCTTATTTTGATTGTTCAAAAAATAATAAATCTTTTCTGCCGCATAGCTGCATGCAGCCATTAAAATCATGAATAATATGAGATAGGCATAATTCGGCCATGCCGTTATTTTATAAACCCCATAATACAGCAGCCAACTTATACCCGTTCCAATCAGTCTGAACAGTACGAGCTTCATGATTTTTCCTTCTGAAAACGATTGTTTTTATACAGACTCAATCTTTCACATTCCGTTTCAAGGTATTTAAAAAACATTGATTTTTTGGTTTATGTATTGGCACGCGTTGATAAGCAACAGACCTGTCTGAAAGTTTCAGACAGGTCTGTTGCTATTTGTAAATCCAGCTTATGCGTTCACCAATTTGCTCACCAATTCATCCACCGCCGCTTCGGCTTGGCGTATCGATTCGGCCAGCCGTTCATCGGCAAATTCATCGTATTCCACCGCGATGCTGTGGCTGTCGGTGATGCCGATATAGCCGAAAGCGGAGCGCACGGCAGGTTCAACGTGGTTGCGCTCGCTGACTCTGCCGCCTGCGTCGTAGCCGTAATCGCCGCGGGAAGAGAGAATAATCAAGCGCTTGCCGCTGTCGGCCAGTAGCGGCCAGTAAGGATCGCCTGCGCGGCTGCGGTCGAAGCCGAAGGTGCGGCCGACGCGCACGATGTTGTCGATATAGGCCTTAAATTGCGCGGGCGGGCCGAAGTTGTACATCGGCACCCCGGCCACAATCACATCAGCGCGCATGAGTTCGTCGATCAACTCATCGCTCTGGCGTAACACCTCGTTCATCCACGGTTCGCGCTGCGCTTCCGGAGTAAACACGGCGTGTATCCATTCCGCACTTACCGGCGCGGGCGGCTGTTGGCCGACATCGCGATACAGCACCTCGCTATCGGGTTGCGCGGCCAGCCATTGGCGGACAAAACGGTCGGTTAAACGGCGGCTGTGTGAGCCGTGCGGGTCGGTGCCGGAGCGGCCGCTGCGGGCGCTGGCGTCAATATGCAGCAGGGTAGTCATGGGTTTCCTTTCCAAGCTTATCGCATCGTTATACGCGATTGAAAGCAGATAGATGAATAAAATAAAAGCGTGAACCTATTTTCACGCTTGTCTATCCACCAGACAAACGATATATTCTCAAGCAACAGATGATTTTTATTCAGGCATAAACATGAACAAACTGCCGTTTTCCCTCGATGCCCTGCACGCCTTCGAAGCCGCCGCCCGCCTGCGCAGTTTTAAGCTGGCGGCGGCTGAATTGAATGTTACCGCCACCGCGGTCAGCCACCGTATCCGCAAGCTGGAAGAGCAGTTGGGCAAACCGCTGTTTGTGCGCAAGGTGCGCGAAGTGGCGCTCACCGAAGAAGGTGTGTGGCTGCTGGCGGCGGTGTCCGACGGTTTGGCACAAATCGCCGCCGCAATCGAGCGTATCCGCACACCCGCGCGGCAAACGGTTCGCCTGTCGGTTACCCCAGAATTTGCCGCCAAATGGCTGGTACCCAAGCTGCCGGCGTTTCAGACGGCCTATCCGGAAATTGATTTGTATGTGCACACTTCTTATGCGGCGGTGGATTTGAATGCAGGCGCGGCAGATTTGGCGGTACGCTATGGAGACGGCCGTTTTGCTGGGCTTCAGGCCGAGCCTTTATTGCAGGAATGTTTTGCGCCGGTGGCCAGCCCGTCTTTGCTGGCGGATTTGGGGCGGGAGGTCAAACAGTGGCCGCTGATTCATCTGGAATGGCACCGCCCGGCGCAAGGCGCGGTGGACTGGAACGCTTGGGCACAAGCCGCCGGTGTACCGCCGGCGGACGTACAGGGCGGTATCCACTATTCAGACGGCGGCCATGCCATCCAAGCCGCCGTAGCGGGGCAGGGTGTCGCCTTGCTGGGCTTGAAGTTGATTAAAACGGAATTGGATTTGGGGTTGCTGCAAGTGGCAGCCGAGCCGCTGTTGCCCGCACAGTATTACTGGCTGTGCGAACCGCTGCGGCGTAAACCGGAGGCGGCGGTGAGGGTGGTGAAAGATTGGTTGTTGGCGCAGGGGATGCCTGTCTGAAGACTCACTTCGTTTGTTTTAGCTGCGCAGAAACTCACTTCGTTCGTTTTCAGACAGGCATTAAGGGCTGATAATAAGGGTGTACTTAAAGACGACCTCTGCAACTTGAATGGACTCTTGATTACGATAGCTTGTTCAGGCATAAGATATCATTAAATATGTAGGCTTACTTTGTAGCCGGTGAAAAACATTAACCAACGAACATTTGAATATAAAATGATTAAATTAGATTTAAGAAGTATTAACTTATATGACGGTGATTTTGATGCTTTTGTCCCCGAGATTGAAGGTAATTTTCATAAATGGATAGATTTGGATATTGGAATTGAGGGGGAGCCAGTGTCATCTATTTTCTCTTTTTGTGTCTGTTCACCTAGATGGATTGCACATAATTGCAGCAAAGAGGGATTTTTGTGGGGAACACGTACATTAATAATAGAAAAGTTTGATCACACAACCATTAGAAAAGAAATTGATCAAATTTTAGAATACTGCTCAAAGGATACGTGGGAGTTATCTGTAGCCAATCTACTAAAATTTTTTTCATGGGAATTTGAAGATTATAATCAGTAGTAAACCGTAGCCTGTATCAAATTCCAGAGGTAGGGTGTGCGCCTTTGGGCGCGCACGCGTTGTTTGTTCTGAGGGCCTGTCTGAAAGATGA
>CALFOA010000420.1 GCA_937919795.1 uncultured Neisseria sp. | reverse complement strand
GAGAGCAAAATGCAGCGCTCCTTGGAAGTATTAAAAGAAAACCTTGCTAAAGTGCGTACCGGTCGTGCCCACACCGGCTTGCTGGATCAGGTGGAAGTGGATTATTACGGCAGCCCGGTGCCGGTGAGCCAAGTGGCCAACGTTACCCTGATGGATGCGCGTACCATTGGCGTGAGAGTTTACGAGAGCAATATGGCCTCGGCGGTGGAAAAAGCCATCCGCGATTCCAACTTGGGTTTGAACCCGGCGGCGATGGGCGATGTGATCCGCGTACCGATGCCGATGCTCACCGAAGAGCGCCGTAAAGACTTGATTAAAGTGGTGCGCGCTGAAGTGGAAGATGGTCGTGTTTCTATTCGCAACGTACGTCGCGATGCCAACGATCACATCAAAAAATTGTTGAAAGACAAAGAAGTTTCTGAAGATGAAGCGCGTCGTGCCGAAGAAACTATTCAAAAACTGACCGATAAATTTATCGCGGAAACCGATAAAACCTTGGCAGCCAAAGAAGAAGATTTGATGGCGATTTGAGTGTTCAGACAGGCATAGCGGTATGGTACGGTTTCGTAAAATGAATACCGCTAAACTGTAGAGCAGTGCAGCACAGGAGACAGCTATTTTGAAAAGTAGCACGCAGACCATTTTGGAACACAGCCAAATCCCGCGCCATGTCGCTGTGATTATGGACGGCAACGGTCGTTGGGCGAAAAAACGCTTAATGCCGCGCGTGATGGGACATAAGCGCGGGCTGACGGCGTTGGAAAACCTGTGTGAACACTGCTCCACCATCGGGGTGCAATATCTAACGGTTTTCGCTTTTTCCACTGAAAACTGGCGTCGCCCCGAGGAAGAAGTCAGCTTTTTGATGGGCTTGTTTTTGCAGGCGCTCAATAAGCAGGTGCAAAGAATGCACAACAATAATATGCGGCTGAAAATCATCGGCGACCGCAGCCGTTTTTCTGCCGACATTCGTGAAGGTATTGAAAAAGCGGAAGCGTTGACTGCCGGTAATACCGGGCTCACGCTGTCTATCGCCGCCGATTACGGTGGTCGCTGGGATATTTTGCAGGCGGCCAACAAAGTGCTGAAAGAAGGCAAAACCGAGATCACGGAAGCCGATTTGTCGAGCCATTTGATGATGGCCGATGCACCGGAGCCGGATTTGTTTATCCGCACCGGCGGTGAAACCCGCATCAGCAACTTCCTGCTCTGGCAACTTGCTTATACCGAATTTTATTTTACCGATATTTTATGGCCGGACTTCAACGCTCGAGCGTTTGAAGCGGCCATCGCGTCTTATAAAAAACGCGAACGCCGTTTTGGCCGTACTTCCGAGCAATTGCCACCGGAACAACAAAGGGGATAAGCCATGTTATGGCAGCGTGTATTGACCGCTTTAGTGTTATTGCCGCTCATGCTGGGGATGCTGTTTTACGCACCTGCCGGCCTGTGGGCGTTTTTTACTGCGTTGATGACACTGTTGGCGTTGTCTGAATACAGTAAATTGAGCGGTATGAATGCCGAACAGCGGCGGCCTTATCTGGGTGGTACGGCTTTGTTTATGCTGTTTGCTGCGGCAGGCGGCTGGCAGTTGCCGGGCATTGCTTGGCTGTTGGTTTTGCTGTTCTGGTTGGTGGGCATGCCGCTATGGCTGAAGCGTAAATGGACGCTGTCTGCTGATTGGAAGGGTGCTGCTGTCGGCTGGATGCTGATGCTGCCGTTTTGGTTTGGGATGCAATTATTGCGCCCGGATACTGATGCGGCAACCTCTTTACTGGCGGTGATGGGCTTGGTGTGGATTGCCGATATTTTTGCTTATTTCAGCGGCAAGGCCTATGGTAAACACAAGTTGGCACCCGCCATCAGCCCCGGCAAAAGCTGGGAAGGTGCTTTTGGTGGCGCACTTGCGGTATTGATTTATTTGACCATCGTACGCCAAGCGGGTTGGCTGGAAGTGGACGCCTCGTGGTTCACTGCCATGCTGGCCGCTTTGTTGCTGACTGCGGTGAGTGTTGGCGGCGATTTGCTGGAAAGCTGGTTGAAACGTGCAGCCGGTGTGAAAGACAGCAGCAACCTCTTGCCCGGTCACGGCGGGGTGTTTGACCGGATTGACTCTCTGATTGCGGTTATTAGTGTGTATGCGGCGGTGATGGTGATATTCGGCTAACGGTTTTTCTGGTTATCAACGATTCTTGTTTGACGGTTGAGGTGGGAGAAAAAAATGTCGGAAAAAAATAGTTTTTCAGGTTTGGGCATGCTCGGCGGTTTATTGGCCGTGGGGTTGATTGCTGCCGCTTTTATCCTCGGTACCCAGTTTAAAAACTTTCGCCAGCCCGGCACCATTACCGTAAAAGGCTTGGCTGAAAAAGAATTTAAATCTGACTCTGCGCAATGGGCCACCTCGGTGAGTTTGCATGCAGACAGCTATCAGCAAGTATTGGATGCCTTAAATACACACCGCCCGGCCTTGAAAAAATTCTTGCTGGCGCAAGGTTTTGAAGAGAATGAAATCCAAACTGGCGCCCCCGAAATCACTCGTGCCTATATCACCGAATACGATGAAAACCGCAACGAGCGCCGGGTACCCAATGGTTACGACGGTGCGCAAAGTCTTACTGTACGCACCAACAAATTGGATAAA
>CALFOA010000419.1 GCA_937919795.1 uncultured Neisseria sp. | reverse complement strand
CTGCAGATCGTTTAAAGGGTCTCGATGCATACTCATTTATAGTCCTATTTCATCTATCAAGTTTATTATTTATAGATTTGAGCATTCTAAAATATTAGATAACGCCACTCAATGCGCCTCTTCCCAATTCTCCCCCACCCCCACTTCCGCCACCAACGGCACGGCCAGCTCCCCTTCAGCCACGCCCGCCATCAGCTCGGGCAGTTTCCGTTTCACCAAATCCAACTCAGATTCAAACACTTCCAACACCAATTCATCGTGCACCTGCATCACTAACTTGCTTTGCAGGCCGTCTGAAGCGAGCCAGTGGGATACGGCGATCATAGCGCGTTTGATTAAATCGGATGCGGTGCCTTGCATGGGGGCGTTGATGGCGGCGCGCTCGGCGCCGGCGCGTTGGTTGGCGTTGCCGGCGTGGATATCGGGCAGGTGCAGGCGGCGGCCGAATAGGGTTTCTACGTAACCTTGCGCTGCGGCTTGTTCTTTGGTGCGCTGCATATATTCGGCCACGCCGGGGTAGCGGGCGAAGTAGCGGTCGATAAAGTTTTTGGCGGAAAGGTTGTCGATGCCGAGCGATTTGGCGAGACCGTATTGCCCCATGCCGTAAATCAGGCCGAAGTTGATGGTTTTGGCGTAGCGGCGCTGCTCGGGGGTGACGCTTTCGGGGGCGACGCCGAATACTTCGGCGGCGGTGCGGCGGTGTACGTCTTCGCCGTTTTTAAAGGCTTCGAGCAGGGTTTTGTCGCCGCTCAAATGCGCCATGATACGCAATTCGATTTGCGAATAGTCGGCGGAGACAATGCGGCTGCCCTCGGGCGCGACAAAGGCGCGGCGCACGCGGCGGCCTTCTTCGGTGCGAATGGGGATGTTTTGCAGGTTGGGGTTGTTGCTGGCGAGACGGCCGGTAATGGCGACGGCTTGGGCGTAGGTGGTGTGTACGCGGCCGGTTTGCGGGTTAATCATCTCGGGCAGTTTGTCGGTGTAGGTGGACTTGAGTTTGGCTAAACCGCGGTTTTGCAGGATGATTTTCGGCAATGGATAGTCGGGCGCGAGGGTTTCGAGTACGGCTTCGTTGGTGGATATGCCGCCGGATGCGGTTTTTTTCAGCCCTTTGGTGGGAATGCCCATTTTGTCGAACAGGATTTCCTGAAGCTGTTTGGGCGAGTTGAGGTTGAACGGCTGGCCGGCGATTTGGTAGGCCTGTTGCTCAAGCTGCAATAATTCGCTGCCGAGTTCGTGGCTTTGGCGGGCGAGTTCGTCTTTATCGATTAATACGCCGTTGCGCTCCATTTCAAACAATACTTGGGCGACGGGCAGCTCCATGTTTTCGTACATTTCGAGCTGTTTGGCGTCCATTTGCTGTTTCAGATGGCCTTCGATGCGCAGGGCGAAATCGGCGTCTTGGGCGGCGTATTCGGTGGCCTGATCGAGGGCAACGTCGGCAAAGCTGATTTGCTTGGCGCCCTTGCCGCACAGGGATTCGTAGGTGATGGTAGGCAAGCCCAGCCAGCGTTCGGCCAGTTCGTCGAGGCCGTGCCCTAAGTGGCTTTCGATGATGTAGGAAGCCAGCATGGCGTCGCCGGCGATGCCGTTTAACGCAATGCCGTAGTTGGCGAAAATATGTTGGTCGTATTTCAGGTTTTGGCCGATTTTTTTGAGTTCCGCATTCTCTAAATAAGGCTTCAGACGGCCTAAAGTTTCTTGCAAATCGAGTTGCTCGGGTGCGGCGGTGGGGCTGTGGCCGAGCGGAATATACACCGCTTCGCCGGCGGCAAAGGCAATGCTGATGCCCACCAGCCGCGCTTCCAGCGGGTTGAGGCTGGTGGTTTCGGTGTCGATGCCGACGGCTTCGGCGCGCTCGAGTTTGGCCAACAATTCGGCCAACTGCGCTTCTGTGGTAACGGCTTGGTAGTTCAATTCGGCGGGCGCTGCGGCGGTGCGGATTTCCGGCACCGACGGCTGTTGCGCCGCCAACGCGGCCTGTTCGCCAACATGCTCGCTGTCGAACAAATCGCCGTTTCCTTCGTGCAGGCGCTCTTCGGCTTCTTTCAGCCAAGTGCGGAAGTTCAGCCGTTTAAATTCCACCGCCAGCTGCGGCCAGCGCGGTGATTTGCGGTGCAGGCTGTGCAGGCCTTCGGGCAGTTCGCCGTGCAAATCCAAATCGGTTTTGATGGTAACAAGTTGGTAAGACAAAGGCAGCTGTGGCAGCGCGGCTTGCAGGTTTTCGCCTACCTTGCCTTTGATTTCGCCCGCGTGTTCGATTACGCCCGCCAGCGTGCCGTATTGTTCCAGCCATTTCACCGCGGTTTTGGGGCCGCATTTTTCCACGCCCGGCACGTTGTCGACCTTATCGCCCATCAGCGTGAGGTAGTCGATAATCTGATGCGGATGCACGCCGAATTTGTTTTTTACCCCTTCGATATCCAGCTTTTCGTTGCTCATGGTGTTCACCAGCGTTACCTGCTCGCTCACCAGCTGCGCCATGTCTTTATCGCCGGTGGAAATCACCACCTGCCAGCCTTCGGCCTCGCCCTGCTTGGCGAGCGTACCGATTACGTCGTCGGCCTCCACATCGGGAACTACTAGCACCGGCCAGCCCATCAAGCGCACCAGTTCCGGCAGCATCTCGGCCTGCGGACGCAATTCATCAGGCATCGGCGGGCGGGTGGCTTTGTAGTCGGCATACATTTCGTGGCGGAAGTTTTTGCCTTTGGCGTCGAACACCACCGCGCAATGGCTGTGCACATAATCGGCGCGCAGGCGGCGCAGCATATTGAGCACGCCGTACAAAGCGCCGGTGGGCGTGCCGTCGGGCGCAGTTAAAGGCGCCATGGCGTGAAAGGCGCGGTAGAGGTAGGAAGAGCCGTCGACGAGAAGTAAGGTATGCTGGGACATGGGAATGCCTGTCTGAAAAAATGAAGAATGCGATGATTATAGCGGGATAAGGCGGACGTTGCGGACAAAACAAAGCTTCTG
>CALFOA010000418.1 GCA_937919795.1 uncultured Neisseria sp. | reverse complement strand
AATTCTGCCGTTTTACGGCTGAAAAAATCCAAGAAGTGGATTACAAACAAGTAGATTTGCTGAAAGATTTCATCACTGAAAACGGCAAAATCATCCCGGCCCGCATCACCGGAACCAAAGCGCATTACCAACGCCAACTGGCTGTTGCCGTAAAACGCGCCCGTTTCCTGGCTTTGCTGCCTTACACCGACCAACATAAATAATTTACGGAGACTAATACCATGCAAATTATTCTGTTAGAAAAAATCGGTGGCTTGGGCAACCTGGGCGACATCGTAACCGTTAAAAACGGCTATGCCCGCAACTTCCTGATTCCTTCAGGCAAAGCCAAACGTGCTACTGAAGCGAACAAAGCCGAATTTGAAAGCCGCCGCGCCGAATTGGAAGCCAAACAAGCTGAAATTCTGGCCGATGCTCAAGCTCGCAAAGAAAAACTGGACGGCCAAACCGTTACCGTGGCTCAAAAAGCCGGTGTAGACGGCCGCTTGTTCGGTTCTGTAACCAACGCCGATATCGCTGCTGCCATCGTGGCTGCCGGTATCGAAGCGGTAAAAGCCAACGTACGCTTGCCGGAAGGCCCGTTCAAAGCCGTGGGCGAGTACGAAGTAGAAGTGGCACTGCACACTGATGCTGTGGCCAACATTACCGTGGCTGTGGTTCCCTCTGCCGAGTAATATCACTGTTTGAGACTTTCAAACAGATAAACCGCCGCTAGATAATCGCGGCGGTTTTTTATTTGTTTAAGATAAGGCCAATGCCTGTCTGAAAAGTTAAGCCTTACATTTCAGGCAGGCATTTGGCCAGTCGGTCGAATAAACTGTACAAAGATAAGATATTTGTTACACTGCTGCATTTCGGCGGTTTATCCGTCCAGCCAAACACATAGGAATTTCATGAAAAAACATATTTTGATGACCGTCGTCGCCTTAATTTTAGCGGCTTGCGCAGTTGAGCAGCCACAGCGCCCGGATACCGGCGCTGAAACGGTGGTTGAACCGGTGGCCAAAACCGGTATGCCGCATTTTAACCAAAGCACTGCCGACAGCGTGGCCACTACCGGTTTCAATGCCAACCCGAATGTACAGGCGTTTATCGATTATCAGGTCAAACATAACGGCTTCAGCCGTAACGAGTTGCTCAGTTTCTTCGACAACGTGGCCTATAAAGGCAATATCATCAATATCATGGATAGACCTGGTACTTCCAATCCTTGGTATAAGTTCCGTGAGGGCAATGCCGGTGCCGCCAAGATTTCCGGTGGTCAACGTTTCTATCAACAACACCGTCAAGTGATTGATCAAGCCGCGCGCCAATACGGCGTACCGGCTGAAATCATCGTTGCCATTATCGGCATTGAAACCAACTACGGCCGCAATACCGGTAGCTTTCGTGTGGCCGATGCATTGGCGACCTTGGCGTTTGAATACCCGCGTCGCAGTGAGTTTTTCCAGAAAGAATTGAATGAATTGCTGCTGATGAGCCGTGAAGAGCGCGAAGATCCGCTCAGCTTTACCGGCAGCTACGCCGGCGCAATGGGCTTGCCGCAGTTTATGCCTTCGAGCTACCGTAAATGGGCAGTGGATTCTGATGGCGACAACCACCGCAATATCTGGGGCAGCATTCCCGATGTGGCCGCTTCGGTTGCCAATTATATGAAGGCACACGGTTGGCAGAGTGGTGGCAAAGTGGTGGTGCCTGTGTCGTTAAGCATTACACCAGAGTTGCAGGCGGTGATTGATGAGAAAACCGAATTGAAATACTCGGTCGGCCAATTGCGTAAAATGGGTGTGACTCCGATGCAAACCGTAGCCGATCACGAGCGCGCCATCTTGTTCCGTTTGGAAACTAGCCCCGGTGTGTATGAATACTTTATCGGCCTACACAATTTCTATACCATCTGGCAATACAATCATAGCCGTATGTATGTTACTGCGGTACGCGATATTGCCAACGGTGTCGGCGCCGGCGGTTTGTAAGCAACT
>CALFOA010000417.1 GCA_937919795.1 uncultured Neisseria sp. | reverse complement strand
CGATATAGTTGCGCACCACGGTGGATTCGGCCGACATCGGCGGCATCATTTTGAGTTTTTTCAATTCAGACAGGGCTTTATTCTGCGCTTCTTCGCTCATGCCGGCCTGCTTGATTTGTGCTTCCAAGGCATCCAGTTCGCCGCGCTCGTCTTCTTCGCCCAATTCTTTTTGAATCGCTTTAACCTGCTCGTTCAAATAATATTCGCGCTGCGATTTTTCCATTTGGCGTTTCACGCGGCCGCGGATGCGTTTTTCCACTTGCAGGATATCCAGCTCGGCTTCCAGTTGGCCGAGCAGAAACTCCATGCGCTCGGCAACATTGGCAATATCGAGAATGGCTTGGCGGAATTCCAGTTTTAGTTGCAAATGGGCGGCAATGGTGTCGACCAAACGGCTGTGGTCGTCGATACCTTGGATGGTGGAGACCACTTCGGCCGGAATTTTTTTGTTTAAACGGGCGAATTGGTCGAATTCGTTTAACAGCGCGCGTTTGAGTGCTTCCATATCGCTGCTTTTTGGTACTTCGTCGGCCACCACTTCCACTTGGGCGGAAAAGTATTCATCGCTTTCTTCTACCCTAATGGCTTTGGCGCGGTTGATGCCTTCGACCAACACTTTTACCGTGCCGTCCGGCAGTTTCAATACTTGCAACACGTTGGCAATGGTACCCATTTCGTGCAAATCGTTGATGCCGGGTTCTTCATCGTTGGGGTTACGCTGTGCCAGCAAGAACACCGGTTGGTCATGCTCAATGGCGGCATCCAGCGCCGCAATCGATTTGGCACGACCGACAAACAGCGGTAATACCATGTGGGGATATACCACGACATCGCGCAGGGGCAGCAAGGCCAAGCTGCCGTATTCTTGTTGTTTAGTAGTCATATTTCATCTCTTCTCAATAAGTGCATCGGTTATCCGATGCGGTCAGATAGCGCGCAAGTTGGGTTGAAAAATCAGATTTCAAGTGTTCAAAACCGATAGTGTCCGTAAATCGATAGAGGTAGTTCATGCAGGTAATAGCCTGAAGCAGGGCATAGATAAGCGACGGTATTTGCGCTAAAATTAAGCCCGCTTGAATTTTAGCGCTTTGCCGCCAGTTTGGTAGGCAACGAATCTTAAAATTCCTCTTGCTGTTT
This sequence comes from uncultured Neisseria sp., assembly GCA_937919795.1. Classification (GTDB taxonomy): domain Bacteria; phylum Pseudomonadota; class Gammaproteobacteria; order Burkholderiales; family Neisseriaceae; genus Neisseria. Next base: position 1,012 of record CALFOA010000417.1, on the reverse strand, counting down.
TTTCAGACAGGCATTCATTTTCGCTTAAATGCCTGTCTGAAAAAACAGCAGTTTAAATAAAAAGAAAGCACATCATGTCTGACAATGAACAAAAAAGCCTGGTGGAATTTCCCAGCCTGTTCCCGATTAAAATCATGGGCGAGCAGCACCCCGAATTCCGTGAAGCCATACTGGTAGCGATTCGTGTTCACGCGCCGGATTTGGATGAAACCTTGGTGGTTGAGCGCGTAAGCAGCAAGGGTAATTACACCGGCTTCACCATTACCGTGAACGCGCAAAGCCAAGAGCAGCTTGATAATATCTATCGCGCGCTGACCTCGCATCCGCGGGTAAAAGTCGTTTTCTAAGTATGAAAATCGTAAAGTGGGGCCTAACCGAATACAGCCAAACCTTCGAAGCGATGAAGGCGTTTAACGACGCGCGTAACGAAGATACCGAAGACGAATTATGGATAGTCGAGCACCTGCCGGTATTTACCCAAGGCTTGGCCGGCAAGCCCGAGCATTTATTGATTCGCGACGATATTCCGGTGGTGCAAATCGACCGCGGCGGCCAGATTACCTATCACGGCCCCGGCCAATTGGTGGTCTATACCATGATAGATTTCAAGCGCCGCAAAACCGGAGTGCGCACCATTGTGAGTGCGTTGGAAAACAGCATCATCGCCACTTTGGCCGAATACGGCATTGCCGCCGCCGCCGACCCCAAACGCCCCGGCGTGTATGTAGACGGCCGCAAAATCGCTTCTTTGGGTTTGCGGATTAAAAACGGCTCGGTCTATCACGGCTTGGCGCTGAATGTAGACATGGATTTGGCACCGTTCACCCATATTAATCCCTGCGGCTATGCCGGGCTGGAAATGACCCAGATAGCCGATTGGGTACAACCGCCGCCGGCGTTGGCCGGAGTGGCTGAAAAACTCACCCGCCATTTGCGGGCACAACTCACATCGAAAGAAACAGCATGAGCAGCACAGAACAACCCGATAACGCCCAAGGTGTCAAACACAAAG
>CALFOA010000416.1 GCA_937919795.1 uncultured Neisseria sp. | reverse complement strand
AGGCATTATTAATCGCGTGGCCGGATTTGTAGCCTTCAAACGCGCCGATAATCGGGTGGCCGAGAATATAAAGATCGCCGATGGCATCGAGGATTTTGTGGCGCACAAATTCATCGGGATAGCGCAGGCCTTCGGGATTGAGCACGTCGGTGTCGTCGATCACGATGGCGTTGGAAAGATTGCCGCCCAGGCCGAGATTGTGCGCGCGCATCAGCTCAACTTCCTGCATAAAGCCGAAGGTACGGGCGCGGGCGATTTCGTCTACATAATTTTTGCCGGCAAAATCGATTTCAAACGTGGGGCTGCTGCGGTTGAACACCGGATGGTCAAACTCGATGGTGAGCGTGACCTTAAAGCCTTCGTAAGGAGTGAATTTCACCCATTTACCGGGTTCTTCCACTTTCACTTCTTTTAAGATCCGCAAAAAGCGTTTTTGTGCTTTTTGATCGACGATGCCAGCGTCTTGCAGCAGATAAATAAACGGCAGGCTGGAGCCGTCCATAATCGGAATTTCCGGCGCATTGAGTTCAATTAGCGCATTATCGACGCCATAGGCTGACAAAGCCGACATAATATGCTCGATGGTGCCGACCCGCACACCGTCTTCGGTAACGATGGTGGAAGAGAGGCGGGTATCGTTAATCAGATAAGGGTTGAGCGCAATCGCTTCGCCTTGTTTGCCGGCCAAATCGGTGCGGCGGAACGAAATACCGCTGTTTTCCGCTGCCGGATGCAGGGTCAGCGCCACCCGTTCACCGGAATGCAGGCCGACGCCGGTAACGTGGATGGATTGGGCTAAAGTGCGTTGAAACATGCTGTTGTCCTTCTTTTAAACCGTTTTTATCTCAATAAAAAACGCTGTAGCAGTGGTTTAGTGATTTCACTATACGGCAAAATCGCTGGGGACTATATAGAATTTGACTATGGATAAACTAGTTTTTTCCACATTAAACGGCAAAACCCGGTTGTTATCCCCATTTATCCACCGCACGGCCAGCCGTTTACCAACAGAGTTGAGCACTTGTTATCCCAAGGGTTTCAGACAGGCTTACTCTATGATTTTCCAATATAAATAGGGCTTATCCACAAAAAAGACAAGCGCTCATCTTCTTTTATCATTATCTTTTTTATTATTTATATAAAAGTAAGATTCTTCAGGAAAAAACAAAGATTTACTCAAACAAACCATGTAGCTTTAGGTAGTTATTTCAAAATATGATACAAACACAGCAAACAGATTAACGCTTCAATAAACACCTCTTTATATTGATTAGGAGATCCTCCATGAGCATTAAAGTAGCGATTAACGGCTTCGGCCGCATCGGCCGCTTGGCTTTGCGCCAGATTTTGAAAACCGACGGCATCGAAGTGGTGGCGGTAAACGACTTAACCCCGCCCGATATGCTGGTACACCTGTTCAAATACGACACCACCCAAGGCCGTTTTAACGGCAATGTCGAGCTGAAAGACGACGGCATGGTGGTAAACGGCCAATTTATCAAAATGTTTGCCAACGCCAACCCGGAAGAATTGCCGTGGGGCGACTTAGGCATTGATGTAGTGCTGGAATGTACCGGTTTCTTCACCAAAAAAGACAAAGCCGAATTGCACATTAAAGCCGGTGCCAAAAAAGTAGTGATTTCCGCTCCGGCCGGCGACGATGTGAAAACCGTGGTATTCGGCGTGAACCACGATATTCTGGACGGCAGCGAAACCGTGATTTCCGGCGCTTCCTGCACCACCAACTGCCTGGCGCCGATGGCCAAGGTGCTCAACGACACCGTCGGCATCGTCCGCGGCCTGATGACCACCGTGCATGCCTACACCGCAGACCAGAACCTGATGGACGGCCCGCACGGCGACCTGCGCCGCGCCCGCGCCGCCGCCCTGAACATCATCCCCACCAAGACCGGTGCCGCCCAGGCCGTCGCGTTGGTGCTGCCGGAGTTGAAGGGCAAGTTTGACGGGTTCGCTCTTCGCGTCCCGGTGCCCACCGGCTCGGTCACCGACCTCAGCTTCGTTGCCAACAAGGAGACCACGGTCGCTGAGATCAACGCCGCCGTCAAGGCCGCCGCAGAGGGCCCACTCAAGGGCATCTTGTCCTACACCGAAGACCCGATCGTCGTCACCGATATCCAGGGCGATCCCCACTCGAGCATCTTCGATGCTTCGTACACCAAGGTGATCGGCAACCTGGTCAAGATCTTGTCTTGGTACGACAACGAATGGGGTTACTCGAACCGCTTGGTCGACCTGACCGAGCTGGTCGCCAGCAGCCTCTGATCCACACTCCAGATGTAATGCGGGGGCGTGTCGGCTTCGGCCTGGCACGCCCCCGTTCTGTTCTTCGAACCCACCAACCCACAAGAAGGGAACCATTGTGCGATCAGTGAACGAGTGGTTGGACGACCTGCGAGGTAAGCGCGTCGTCATCCGCTGTGACTTCAACGTGCCGCTGGACGGCGACACCATCACCGACGATGGCCGCATCAAGGCCGCGCTGCCCACCCTGAACAAGCTGCGCGAGGCCGGCGCTCGA
>CALFOA010000415.1 GCA_937919795.1 uncultured Neisseria sp. | reverse complement strand
CTTTGCAACTGATTTCCAAATCAATCAGACCGTGGCGGGCGATTTGATCCAGCATGTGCTCAAGGAATGGCACGCCGGTATCGAATTTGGCTTTGCCGGTACCATCGAGATTAATGCTGACGGTAATCTGGGTTTCGCTGGTATTGCGGGCAACAGTGGCGGTACGCATGTTAAGCTTCCTATTAATGGTTTGTTTATTCAATTAGTTAAAAACAATTTTTATCGATAAAAATCGGCTACCACTTCCAGCACGCGGTTATTCTGCTCGGGGGTGCCGATGGTGAAACGCAGGCATTGGTTCAATAAAGGATGGCCGCCGTGCAGTTTTTTAATCAGAATGCCCTGCTCTTTCAATGCGGCAAACAAGGCTTCAGCATCGGGCACGCGCGCGGTAATGAAGTTGGCTTCGCTGGCAAACGCTGTTACGCCGCTAAACTGCGACAACGCCTGCTGTATACGCGCGCGTTCCTGCTTTAAGATTTCCACATGCTCAAGCACCCAATCGTAATGCCGCAAAGCAAAATTGGCGGTGGCAAGGCTTAATTGGTTCATATTATAAGGCGGCAGGATTTTGGCCAATTCGTTCATCACCGCCGGATGGCCTGCGGCATAGCCGATACGCAAACCGGCAAAGCCGATTTTGCTCAAGGTGCGCATCACCACCAGTTTTTCCAGGCTGCCCGCTTGCGGCAGAAAACTGTCGCGGCTGAACGAGCCATAAGCTTCATCTATCACCACCAAGCCCGGTGCGGCAGCGATAATCGCTTCCACCTGTTCGCGCTCAAAAGCGATGCCGGTCGGATTATTGGGATAAGAGACGAAAATCAGCGCGGGCTGATGTTGCTCAATGGCCGCCAATACTGCCGGCAGATTCAGCGTGAAATCATCATTTAACGGTATGCCAGCATAATTCAAACCAAACAAAGCGGCATTGTGTTTGTACATCACAAAGCTGGGTTCCAACGCCAGTACCGTCGCACCGGGCTGGGCCACCAGCAAACTGATCATCTGAATCAATTCATCCGAGCCGTTGCCCAATGCAATCTCGGCAGCCGCCGGAACCTGAAAAGTATCACGTAATATTTGTTGCAAACCGCAGGTGGCGACATTGGGATAATAATTAATCGGCGCATCCGCCAACTCCGCCGCCAATGCCTGTCTGAAAGTTTCCGGTAAACGATAAGGCAATTCCATCGCATCAAGTTTGATGAAACCTGGTGGCGTGGCAGCAACGGCATACGCCGTCATCTGTTGAATATCAGCGCGGATGATGTTGGATAAACTCATAATGTTCTTCTCTGCAAAGCAGGCAAACGAAAAGCGCTAATTTATCACAAAATCAGCGCTTTTGCCCGTTGTACGGGTATTTGTTGCCGCTTTATTCGGCGGCAGGCTCGGCCAACTCAGCCATTACCTGGTCGAATTCATCCAAATACTCCAAATTAAGGAAAGGACGCATCAAACTGAGTGTGCGTTCAATACCGCGCAGCTTGGAATCTTCATTCAAGCCCAGACGACCGCGCATGGAGCTGTCGAAATCAAACCAGTATTTGGTGATGATCCACATATTCATCGCCAAGCTGCGCATTTCTTCTTCAGTACCCTGAATAATGCCCATTTCAGCAAACGTATTGAGCTGGCGCACCATCAGCGGAGCAATGCGGGTTTGGGTGAAATCATTGTATTCGCCCAACAATTCGCTACTGCGCGAGAGCAGTGAATTAACATCGCTAAACAGAAAACGATAGCGCCACAAAATATGGTAAATATCGGCCAGATATTCCACCAACTCCACAATGCTTTGCGGCAAAGGTTTTTCCGCCAACAAAGTCAGCAGCTCTTCGCTGTAACGCTTATAGAGCTGGATGATGATTTCGTCTTTATTGCGGAAATGATAATAGAGATTACCCGGGCTGATGCCCAGATAGGCAGCGATATGATTGGTGCTGATTTGCCGTTCACCCTCTTCGTTGAACAGCAATAAACTCGCTTCGATGATTTTAGTGTAAGTATTTTGACGAGGCTCTTTAGCCATGACTTATTCCCTTATTGTTTATCCGGGCTTCCCCGCTCGGTTGTTTTCTTAAATTTCATCTCTATATTTCGACTCTTCGTCCTGCCTGAAAAACTGATTTCCCCTTCAGCAAGTCACGAATAAATACTCGAATATGATGAATCGCTATCATACACCATAATGACTAGGGTAACCAATTGGGTTCCGCCTGCAAAGCTACTCCGAAGCGGTTTTTAACGCAATCCTGTATATATTTTTCTAAATCCCTGACATTTTCGGCACTTGCATTGTCTTGATTAACCAACACCAGCGCCTGTTTATCGTGTACTGCCGCGCCGCCGATACGATAACCCTTCAAACCACATTGGTCTATCAACCAACCGGCCGCCAATTTCACCGAGCCATCGGCTTGCGGATAATGTGGCATTTGCGGATAAGTGGCCAACAGTTTTTCAGCCGCCTCTGCCGAAACCACCGGATTTTTAAAGAAACTGCCGACATTACCCAACACCGCCGGATCCGGCAGTTTGGACGAACGAATCTGGCACACTGCTTGCGATACATCTTTTGCTTCCGGCGCGCGATTACCACAATTTTCCTGCAACACTGCTGCCAAATCGCCGTAGCGCGCCTTTAATTCAAATTGCTCATTTAACACAAAGGTCACCGCCACAATCACATAACGCCCTTTGGCCGCCTGTTTGAACACGCTTTCGCGGTAGGCAAATTCGCATTCGGCATTGCTTAATTCAACGAACCGACCGCGTTCCAAATCAAAGCAGCGTACCGAATCAATCACATCTTTCACTTCCACGCCGTAAGCGCCGATATTCTGCACTGGGGATGCGCCAACGGTACCCGGAATCAGGCTCAGGTTTTCCAGCCCGCTCAAGCCGCGGTTCAGGGTTTCCAGCACAAAATCGTGCCAGATTTCCCCCGCTTCGGCCTGCAACCAAACCTTGCCGTTTTCCCGCCGGATTTCGCGCACGCCTTTATTGGCGATGTGCACCACCAGCGCCGGATAGTCGCCGTCAAACAGCACATTACTGCCGCCGCCCAGCCACAACACCTGCTCGCGCTCAAATTCGGCCAGCGCGCACACTTGCGGCAATTGCGCCGCATCGTTTAATTCCAGCCAATATTTTGCCTTCACCGGCAAGCCGAAGGTGTTAAACGGTTTTAAATCAAAATTTTGCTGTACTTTCATTTTTGCCATCCTTTGTCTGCCGCTATGGCAAAACTGTGTTTTTCCAACACCCATATCAATAACACCGCCGCGACCGCCAGCGACACAATCAGAGCAATCCAGAAACCGAAAATACCCATGCCGCCGCCGTTGGCCAACCAATAACCCGGCAACAGACCCAAGCCCCAAAACGCAATGCCGTGTATCAACATCGGCGCTTTAGTCACCTTATAACCACGCAAGGCATAAGAAGCGATGCACTGGGTAAAATCAAACAGCTGATACAGCGCCGCCGGCAACAACACCTGCACCGCCAGCGCCAATACCACCGCATCGGAAGTATACATCCCAGCCAGCGGGTAACGCAGCACCGTCATCACCAGCATGGTCAGCAAAGCCAACACCACGCCAAACGCCACCGCCACACCGGAAATATAACGCGCCCGCACCCGCTGGCCGCGCCCCAGCGTATACCCCACCCGCACCGTTGCCGCCGTACCGATGGCCTGCGGAATCATATAAATCAGTGTAATCAGGCTGATCACAATTTGCTGCGCAGCCACTTCGTCGGCACCGAATTTGGCCACCAGAAACACGATAAAGGAAAACAGGCTTACTTCCAGAAAATAGGAAAAACCGATCGGCCAGCCCAGTTTCCACAAGCGTTTCATCGCGCCGAAATCTGGCTTGGAATAGCTGCCGCTCAAGCCGAACGCTTTGAAATAATGCTGTTTTTTCACATACAGCCACAAAGCTGCCGCATTAAACCAAAACACCAGCAAAGTGGCCAAACCGCAACCGGCACCGCCAAGCGCAGGCATGCCGAATTTGCCGTAAACAAACATATAATTCAGCGGGATATTCAGCAACAGCGCCGCCCAACTCACCCACATAATCGGCTTAGGGCGGTTCAAGCTGGAAGCATACGCGTGCAAGGCGCGGTGCAACATTGCCGCCGGCATCGCCAAGGCAACAAAGCCCAGATACCACGCCAGCATGTGTTCTACCTTATCAGACAACTCGAGATAAGCCATAAACGGCACGATAGCCGCCAGCAACAACACCATCCCGATCACACCCAGCAGCAGGCCAAACCACAAGCCCTGCCGCCCGGTTTCGCCGACTTCACTTTGCTTGCCCGCACCCCACAACTGGGAAATGGTGGGATTCAGCGCAGTCATCACGCCCATCAAGGTCACAAAAACGGTAGCAAACGCTGAAGAACCGAGCGCCACCGCGGCCAAATCGTCTTTACCCGCCGCCCCCGCCATCACAGTATCGACAAAGCCGACACCGACCGCCGCAATCTGCGCCAGCATCATCGGCAACGCCAGCTTGGTCAGCGCTTTGGCTTCGTGGCCGAAAACGGTGAGCGAATAGCGGTTAAGGTCGAGTAACATAGAATTTCCGAGGGAAAGCGACAATAAGAAGATAAAAAGTGTGGATACCGTTTTTCAGACAGGCATACTGGGAGCGCGGGCGGCTCGCCCGCATTTACCCACCGGGTAAACTGAAAAACACCCATAAACATTGGTTAAAATTC
>CALFOA010000414.1 GCA_937919795.1 uncultured Neisseria sp. | reverse complement strand
GATTGGCATCGGGTTTGTTTTTTTGTAATTATTCATGCCTGTCTGAAAAATATAGCCGCTAAACTTAATAATCAGCTACCTTCGTCATACTCGGGCTTGACCCGAGTATCTTGCTTTTTAAAGGCAATGGGAAATACTCGGGTCAAGCCCGAGTATGACGATACGGTCATTGTAAGTTATTTGGCTATAGATATTCTTTATTTTCAGACAGGCATTTAATAACAGAACAATCGTTAAAGCCTTTTCACTCACCATAATGCTTGTCTGAAAACTTTTTAGTCCGCCCATCCCCGTAAACATCCGTTAAACCGCAAAAACTGTTTTACCGCCTCCCGCTTATCCATTACAATCCACTCCGTTAAATTTTCTTCATTTTTTGTCAATAAAGGATAAAACATGGCAGGCTCAGAAAACAGGGCGGCTGCGGAAGCCGATCTGGTCTATCGTTTGGAAGACAAACCGCCGTTCTTCAATTCGCTGGTAAGTGCGATTACGCATTTGCTGGCGATTTTTGTTCCCATGGTTACCCCGGCGCTGATTGTCGGCAATGTGCTGCAACTGCCGGTTGAGATGACGGCCTATCTGGTGTCGATGTCTATGGTGGCTTCCGGCATCGGCACTTTTTTGCAGGTCAACCGCTTCGGCATGGTCGGCTCGGGCATGTTGTCGATTCAGTCGGTGAATTTTTCGTTTGTCGGCGTGATGATTTCGCTGGGTTTGTCGATGCGAGAAGGCGGCTTGGACGAACACGCGATGATTTCCACCCTGCTCGGTGTGTCGTTTGCCGGTGCGTTTCTGGTGTGCGCTTCCGCTTGGGCGTTGCCGTATTTGAAACGGGTGATTACCCCCACCGTGAGCGGTGTGGTGGTGTTGCTGATTGGTTTGAGCCTGATTGATGTCGGCATCACCGATTTCGGCGGCGGTTTTCATACCAAAGGCACGCCTGAGTTTGGCTCGCTGCAAAACATCGGGCTGGCTTCTTTTGTGTTGGTAATCGTGTTGCTGTTTAACTGCATGCGTAATCCGTTTTTGCGCATGAGCGGCATCGCGGTCGGCCTGATTGCCGGCTACATCGCGGCCTTGGTGATGGGCATGGTGGACTTCAGCCCGCTGCAAAACGCACCGCTGTTTACCGTCCCTACTCCGTTTAAATACGGCTTTGCCTTCGATTGGTCGGCCTTCTGGGTGGCGGGCATTATTTATCTGCTCAGCGTGTTTGAAGCAGTCGGCGATTTAACCGCCACCGCCATGGTTTCCGCCCAGCCTTATGAAGGCGAAGAGTTTCAACAACGCCTGCGCGGCGGCGTGTTGGCCGACGGCTTGGTATCGGTGATTGCCACTGCATTGGGTTCATTGCCGTTAACCACCTTTGCACAGAACAACGGTGTGATTCAAATGACTGGTGTCGCTTCGCGCCATGTCGGTAAATTTATCGCCGCCATCTTGGTGTTGTTCGGCCTGTTTCCGATTATCGGCCGTGCCTTCACCACCATTCCGCATCCGGTGCTCGGTGGCACCATGGTACTGATGTTCGGCCTGATTGCGATTGCCGGTGTGCGCATCATCATGACCCACGGCATTACCCGCCGCGAAGCGGTGATCGCCGCCACCAGCGTAGGCATCGGCTTGGGCGTGGCCTTTGAGCCGGAAGTATTCAAGCTGCTGCCGGAAGTGTTCCGCAACGCGATTGCCGCCGGCGGCATCACGGCGGTGGTGTTGAACCTGATTCTGCCGCGTGATAAACAGGATAAAGCGGTGTTTTTGGCTGAATAGTATTATTTGGTTACACAACAAAATGCCTGTCTGAAAAATCATTTTCAGACAGGCATTTTTATCAAATACACCATATCAGGTTTTCGGCAAAGTTACACCGGTTTGCCCCATATATTTACCGTTGCGGTCTTTATACGAGGTTTCGCAGATTTCATCGCTCTCAAAAAACAGCACCTGTGCCACACCCTCGCCCGCATAAATCTTAGCCGGTAGCGGAGTGGTGTTGGAAAATTCCAAGGTTACATAACCTTCCCATTCCGGCTCAAACGGGGTGACGTTCACAATAATGCCGCAACGCGCGTAAGTGGATTTACCGAGGCAGACGGTAAGCACGTTGCGCGGAATGCGGAAATACTCCACCGTGCGCGCCAGTGCGAAGGAATTGGGCGGAATGATGCAGCAATCATCGTTCACCGTTACAAAATTCTTCGGATCGAAGTTTTTTGGATCAACAATGGTGCTGTTGATATTGGTAAAAATCTTAAATTCGTTGGCGCAGCGGATGTCGTAGCCGTAGCTGGAAGTGCCGTAGGAAATGATTTTCTGGCCGTTGACTTCTTTCACCTGATTCGGCTCGAAAGGCTCGATCATGCCGTGCTGCTCGGCCATGCGG
>CALFOA010000413.1 GCA_937919795.1 uncultured Neisseria sp. | reverse complement strand
CAAGTGTGACTGGAGTTCAGACGTGTGCTCTTCCGATCTAACTATTTTACTCAGATGGCGGGGGAAGAAGTTTTTGTTGGAACACCTTATTTGAGTGAAAATACCATGCCGGCGGCTCAGGAATATTCCGGGGTAATTGCCATTACCGGTCGCCATAAGGGCATTGTGTATTTTACTTCGCCGGGTGATATGATCCGCCGTTTGTTGGTTTTGATGGGTGAGCCGGATATTTCCGAAAGCAATATGATGGACTTGGTGGGTGAAGTGGCCAATACCATTGCCGGTAATGCTCGCAAAAAGTTTGGCGAACGGTTTGAAATTTCTGTGCCGTTTGTGATTCGCGGTGCACCGGATGAAATCATGCTGCCACGCCAAAACCGCTCGTTTGTGATTCCGTTGGAATGGAAAATGCATAAAGCAGCCATCGTGGTGTCTTTCCATAAAGACTAATTCAGACAGGCATGAAGACAAACCGCACGAACCCGATTCGTGCGGTTTTTTTATCGTTTACAGCATGATGCTTTGCATATCCATTCTTGTTGAATTTCACTATAATCCTTGCACATTCAATCTTCCCAGCCACTGCCATGTCTTATTTTGTGTTACTTGATGATGCCGTTGCCAATCGCGCTACTTTGTTTAGCCGCTATGCGGGCAGCGAATTTTTGTGTGCCGATGATTGGACAAGCTTAGATCAGCGTTTGCGACAAGGTTGGGGAAAAAATCAGCATGTGGTGTTGTTTGCCGACTACGAAGCCGGTTTTAGTTTACAGCAACTGCCCGAACAATCGGGTATGCTGGCCTTACATTGGTTTGAACAAAAAGAAGCAATAGCCCAGCCGGAAGCATGGTTGCGGGCACAGGAACAAACGGTAGCCAGCGGCATTGCCACGCCGCAACTTCAAACCAGTGAAAGTGATTATTATCAAGCCATCCAGCAGATAAAGCAGGCGATTGCTCGTGGCGATTGTTATCAGATCAATTACACTACCCGCCTGCATCTCGATGCTTACGGCGATCCTATTCGGCTTTACCGCCGTCTGCGCCAGCCCGTACCTTATGCCGCCTTGGCCTGTTTGCCGGACAATGCCGGGCAAGCAGGGTGGACGCTGTGTTTTTCCCCCGAGTTGTTTTTACGCATCGAACCAAATGGCAGTATCATCACCGAGCCGATGAAAGGCACGGCACCTGCCGGTGAGGAAGGTGAGGGCGAATACATCGCCGAAGCCTTGCGCAACGACCCGAAAAACCGTGCCGAAAACATTATGATTGTCGATTTGCTGCGCAATGATTTGGGCAAAATCGCCGAAATCGGCAGCGTGCGCGTGCCGGAGCCGTTTAAAGTCAGCCGTTTCGGTAGCGTGTGGCAGATGACCAGCGCGATTTATGCCCAAGCCAAAAACGGCACCGGCGCGGCCGATATTTTTCATGCTGCCTTTCCCTGCGGCTCGATTACCGGTGCGCCCAAGCGCATCAGTATGCAGTTGATCCAACAACTGGAAGACAGCCCGCGCGGCCTCTATACCGGCAGCATCGGTTATCTTGAACCTTGCGACAGCGGCTTGGGTTTCAGTGGCGTATTGAATGTAGTAATCCGCACCCTGCAATTGCAAAAAAGCGAAACCGGTTCCGCCCCTTGGTGCGGCGTGTATGGGGTCGGTTCCGGTATCGTGTGGGATAGCGACGAGCAGGCCGAATACCTCGAATGCGGCTGGAAAACCCGCTTCTTGAGCAAACTGCGCCCCGAAGTGGCTATTTTTGAAACCTTGCTGGTGGAAAACCGCCACTGTGCTTTGTTGGAACGCCATCTGGCACGCCTGAGCCACAGCGCTACCGCTTTGAATATTCCGTTGGATAACAAAAAAGCCGCCGAATATTTCACCCAAGTCATTGCCGAACAACCAGCACAAACCCGTCGCCTGAAAATCAGCCTAGCTGCCGACGGCACCCTTAGCCATCAAGCGGCCGACTGCTTGCCGTTTAAACAAACGCAGCAAGTCATCATTGCACACGAACACTTGCCGGACAGCGATTATCTGCGCCGTTTCAAAACCAGTGCCCGCGCGGTGTACGACCAAGGCTGGCAAGCCGCTGTCGCGCAGCAAGCCTTTGATAGCCTGTTTTTTAACCAAAGCGGTATTTTGTTAGAAGGCGGCCGCAGCAATGTGTTTGTGTTGATAGACGGTTGTTGGCGTACTCCCGCTTTGGATTTGGATATTCTCAACGGGGTGATGCGGCAAGAGGTGATGGCTAACCCGCAGCATTATCTGGCGGCAGATAAAGTGATAGAAAGCCACATCACGTTACCAGAGTTGCAAAGAGCCGAGCGTATGGTATTAAGCAATGCTTTGCGCGGGGTGTTTGAAGTGAGCCTGAAGCCTAAAATGCCTGTCTGAAAAACCAAGTAGGCATGGCTTAAAACGGATATTTGCCGCTTGAATCGATTATGATACAATAGCCGTCTTTTCTGATCCGGGTCTGTAGCTCAGGGGTTAGAGCAGGGGACTCATAATCCCTTGGTCGTGGGTTCGAAACCCACCGGACCCACCAAATAAATCAAGGGCTTGCGAGTGCAAGTGCTTATCGGTAATTTTTCAGTGTGCCAAATTTGTGCCATTGACAAAAACTATCTCATCCAGCAAAGCCGCATGACTTTGTAAATGCTCGGCAGATAAATGCGCGTAACGGCGTACCATTTCGATACTTTCCCAACCACCCATTTCCTGCAAAGCTGCCAATGGAACTCCGGCCTGTACCAACCAGCTCGCCCAAGTGTGTCTCAGGTCGTGCCATCGAAAATCTGAGATTCCCGCTTCCTCCAAAGCATTCCTCCAAATTCTCGAACTGATGCTCTGAACCTTGTTGCCGCTAGTATTGGTGAAAACAAAACGAGGATGCTTACCTTTCTGTTTTTCCAATACCTCAACAGCTGTATTGTTCAGAGCGACACCGAGAGCCTTACCCGACTTGCTTTCATCGGGCGCTACCCAAGCCGTCCGACCTGACAAATCTACTTGCGACCACGTTAAATCCAAAACATTACGCTGCCGCAACCCCGTTGCCAAACTGAATACGGCCATATCGGCCATGTAAGGGGGCAATGCTTCAATCAAACGGCTGGCTTCATCTTTCGTCAGCCACCGGATACGCCTTTTGGGTTCTCGGTATAGCGTCAGGTGTGGTGCTGAATCCAACCAGCCCCATTCTTTGACAGCTTTGTTGAGTATTGCCCGGATAAGAGCAAGATAACGGTTTTTCGTACTGTTGGAACACTTTTTATTTGCAACGACGGCCATGATGTAATCACGGCTCAAGTGCTGTAAATAGGTTTCTCTCAGTTCCGGTAAACAGCGCAATCTTGATAAATCCTTATCGATACTCTTTTTCGCACCCATTTCATCGATCCACCGTACTGCGGCCTCCTCCCACAGTTTCATCGGTTTTTCTTCAAAATGATTGGAAGACCATAACTCGTACTTCAGTTTGTCGTAGAGCCGGTGTGCTTCTTCCTTGTTTTTGGTGCCAGTCGATTGTCTAATTCGTTGGCCGCTCTTCGTGCAGAGGTCAACGTACCAATAACCATTTGGTCTTTTATATATCGACATTTTTTTTCACTCCTATTTTCGAGTGAAGCCTGCAACTGAATATTTTCCAAATCCAACAGGAAAGCGTCAAGTGCAGACTGCGTTATACAATATTTTCGGCCAGGTTTAGAGGCGACCAACCGGCCTTCACGAATATGCTCCCTGATTGTTTCAGGGTGGCATTTGCAATACTCACCAGCTTCTTCAACATCGTAGGTTTTCATGTCATCCTCCTTTCCCATCCACAATTTCGTAAATAGAGAAGGTCGCTGTTTTCAGATATTCCTCAAGCTTTTTTATTGCCAGATGCCGCTTAATCTTGGGCACCAACATCAAATAGTCTTTGGCGGTCACATAAAAAAGCAGGCAATGGTATTTGCCTGCTTCCGTTTGAATCGGTATCAGTCGGTAGTGTGGGAAGCTTTCATTCGGTGGTGCAAATGATGGGTTCACTTTAACCGTTTGAACAACCGGTATAGCATCAATCAGCATAACCATTCCTTTTGCTATCGCATCACAACGAAAAATACCAACATCAGCGCCACCACGCAGATTAATGTAATAAATTGCATTTTCTGAAGGCGCGCGAGTAATTGTCGGTTCGCCGTTTCAACACCTTTGGTAACGCGGCCGGAAACCGACCCATAGACTTTCGACTCAACTTCACCTATTTGGCGATTGGTTTGTCCCGCCAGATCAAGCAGTAACTGTTCCCGATACTGTTCCAACTTAGCGGCAGCTTGGGTGATGTTACCTTCGTGAGCGGCCATTTGTTCTAAGAACGCGGTTCTCATTTTTGCTTGATGGTCGGCAAACTCAGAAAATGCAGATTTAAAAGACTGCTCCTGCATCAGCAGCACCGCGACGATCGGATCGTCAGCGGTGATCCGAGTGCCGGTCAGGCGGAAAACATCTGCAATAATGTTATCGATCCGCCCGTCGTCGGGTTTACGCATCGGATTTTCCTTCCTTCACAGCCTTCGCCGATTGGTTTGCCGCAATGGGAAGCTCTTCCAATTTGGCAAATAAATCACGTTTAAGCGTGCGAATACGCTGGCGTGGCATCAGGG
Source organism: uncultured Neisseria sp. (assembly GCA_937919795.1). Classification (GTDB taxonomy): domain Bacteria; phylum Pseudomonadota; class Gammaproteobacteria; order Burkholderiales; family Neisseriaceae; genus Neisseria. Next base: position 1,715 of record CALFOA010000413.1, on the reverse strand, counting down.
TGAACTCTGGTGATTCTTGAACTTCGGCAAAGGTCAGGTTGAGTGAAGTCATGCGCTCAATGTCGGCACCATAGGTATCAGGGTTACGATTCTCAATGTGCACGATACCAATAAACCGATTTGCATTGTTTTTGTAAACTTTGAAATCAGTAAAGGTTTTGCCGTCACGTTCTACTTTGCCATTATGGTCATTCAGCCAAACCACAATATCAGCATCAATGTTTTCCAAGATATGTACCAAGCCTTCCAAACAATCAGGAAGTGCCTGTCCACCATTCATCGGAACATGGAGAATCAGGCGAACACCTGATTCATTCAGTAATTCTGGCACGTGGTTTTCTGCGATATAACTCATGAATGGCACAAAAGTAGCAGCACCATTATCGACCACACCGACGCCATCGAGCTCAATCATTTTTTCAACCAAACCATCGAACATGATGGAGTTGATGTTGTTGTGCTCATCCATGATGTCCACCATCTCAGTTTGCAGCGCCTGATAGCGATGGAATGTCCGGTTAACGGGATCCGTATCGAAGCAGTGGATATTTTCTTCCGGTAACTGCTCTTTCAGATATTGGGCAAGTATAGTGGAAATCAGCGACTTACCGACGCCGCCTTTACCCTGAACAATCATATGTACTTCTTTCATTTTTGTTTCCTTTTTTCAAGCGCGACATGGCCGCAAAATCACACATAAAAATCAGCCCTTTCAGACAGGCTTTTATCTGTAACATCAGAGGAAAAAAGCCGACGGAGAAAGGTGTAACTCCGTCGGGAAAAATGGCTCCGGCTGGATACTGGAGGAGGAAATACCGGAGCCGGAGTGAAACTATTGGACGTCAACCCATTTACCGCCGTTCTTTTCATCGCCGACGTACTTCACACGTTCAGCAGCCGTAGTCCATTCATGGTCGAAATAGACGGCACAGTATTCGGGTCGAGCATTACGAATGTACGACTTGGTAACATTGTCATACCAGCCTTCACGGCCACCTTTGCCGGCACGTACATATTTCTGTTCTGTATAGGTTGCACGATTCACGCGGTTGAGTTCTTCTGCATCACAGCGCCCGGCACCGTTTACGAGAGCATTAACTAAACTGTTCATCTGAGCGCTTTGATCTCGGGGGCAGAGGTTAAGGAAATCACGACGGGCAGAAAGAGTCTTATGAAGCCGCTTATGCTTGATCGAAAAATATTTTTTAATGGATTCGTTGCACTCACCCGGGCGGGTTCCGCTCGACAAGCACAACAACGCTTCACAGGCGAGTTTGGTATCGCCGGTGAGCTCTTCAGCCTGTGCAAGTGGCGACATAAAAAAAACGGCCAGTGCCGTCGATAATGCAAAAATTCGTTTTAACATTTGATTCTCTCCGATTAAAGATGGATAATTCCCATACCCCTATGGATCTTCATCCGATTCAACAAGACCGCTCTGGAAACAGAGCGGTTTTTCATTGCCATTTCACAGCGGTGGCGGTGTAGCCTTTTTCACCAAACACAATGTTGGCCGTCATGCCGGGCTCTTGTCGTGTGAGATAGAGGTCAACTTGTTTTGAGGCGGCCTGAATGGATTTGTATACACCGATAACCCCCATGACGACCGGTTTAGTTGCACGTTTTTTGAACATGATGCTTCCTTTCGTTAAATTAAAAGTGCGGGGTAGAACCCGCGTCTCAAAACCAAACGCCAAAGATATGATTTGCGTTTA
>CALFOA010000412.1 GCA_937919795.1 uncultured Neisseria sp. | reverse complement strand
CGCGACGGTTTGCAATATGAATGTATCGGTTGTGCCGCCTGTATTGATGCTTGTGATGAAATCATGGATAAAATGAATTATCCGCGCGGTTTGATTCGCTACACCACCGAAGCGGCATTGGATCATAAGTACGCCGATAAAGATTTTATGAAACGACTAAAACGCCCGCGCGTATTAGGCTATGGTGCCGTGTTGGGCTTGGCGGTAATCGGTTTGCTGTTTGGTTTGACCACCCGCCAGACTTTACGCGTCGATGTGATTAAAGACCGCGGCGTGATGGTGCGTGAAAATAAACAAGGCTGGTTGGAAAATGCGTATAATCTGCGGATTATTAACGCCAGCGAGCAGGAACAGCGGGTAGAGGTGAAAGTTTCCGGTTTTGATGAAATCGCATTGGGCGGTGTGCCGCAAGGTGGTTTTAAAGCGCCGGCAGGCGAAACCATTACCGTACCGGTACAGGTGTCTACGATTCCCGAATACGCGGATAAAGGCAGCCATCCGATTAAGTTTGAATTCACTTACCACACCCCGAGCGAGCCGGATGAAGCGCCACGCACCATCGTTGAGGATGCTTCGTTTATCGGAGAATAGTTTTGGTTGAAAAAATACGATCGTCAAAAGTTTGGTATAAAGAACCGTGGCCGTGGATACTCATGGCCGGTCCGATTATTGTGGTGTTTGCCTCGATTGCCACTTATATGATTGCCCAGCGCACCAATTCCGACTTGGTTACCGACGATTATTATAAAGAAGGGAAATACATCAATATTGTATTGGAGCGTGATACTGAAGCACAAAAACGCAATATCCATGCCCAAGTATTGATTAGCCCTAATTATGATGCCGCCAAAATTTTCCTCACTGGTGATTTTGATCGAACGCAGCCCTTGGATTTGCAACTGATTCATCCGGCGCGCCAAGCCTTGGATCAGAAAGTTAGGTTGCAGCCGACACCGGGCGGATCAGGCGGTAAAGCCGAATATACCGCCGTCTTCAAACCGCTGCCGCGTACCCAGCATTGGTATGTTCAACTGGAAGATGCCGGCGGCGTATGGCGGGTGGAAGATAAATGGATTGTTAGCCAAGGCAATGCCTTGAATTTGGATCCGATGAGCAAACTGAAGCAGCAGCCGGCAAAAGCGGCGTCTCATCCTTAAACGGTATGAAAAACACATCCGATGTCACCGGGTGTGTTTTTTACATTTAAAACACAGTGGCAGAAAAACAGATACAGTCAGTTGATTTTTTAGCTGAGTTGCAGGCTTTTTGTGTTCAGACAGGCCTCTGCGTGATAACATAAGCCCCTTACTTCCAGTGCTAAAAGTCGATAAAACAGGAACAACAAAAATGGAAGATTTAATTAAAGAAGCCGCCCTTCATTTCCACGAATTTCCCACCCCGGGTAAGATTCAGGTCGCCCCGACCAAGCCGATGGCCAACCAATACGATTTGTCTTTGGCCTATTCGCCGGGTGTAGCCGCGCCGTGTATGGAAATCTATGCCGATCCGCTGGCCTCGTATAAATACACTTCGCGCGGTAATCTGGTAGGCGTGGTGTCTAATGGTACCGCCGTTCTGGGCTTGGGCAATATCGGCCCGTTGGCCAGTAAGCCGGTAATGGAAGGCAAGGGCGTATTATTCAAAAAATTTGCCGGTATCGATGTATTCGATATCGAAATCAACGAAACCGATCCTGATAAATTGGTTGATACCATCGCTTCGCTGGAACCCACTTTCGGTGGTATCAATTTGGAAGACATCAAAGCGCCCGAGTGTTTCTACATTGAGAAAAAACTGCGCGAACGCTGCAATATCCCGGTATTCCACGATGACCAACACGGTACCGCCATCATCACTGCCGCCGCCGTATTGAATGCTTTGCGCGTAACCGAAAAAAACATTGCTGAAGTTCAGCTGGTGTGTTCCGGTGCCGGTGCCGCTGCGATTGCTTGCTTAGATTTGCTGGTGGCTTTGGGCATGAAGCGTGAAAACATTACCGTTTGTGATTCCAAAGGTGTGATTTACCAAACCCGCGAAGACCGCGAGCGTATGGACGAAAGCAAAGTACGCTACGCGATTGCTGATAACGGCCAGCGCGTATTGGGCGATGCGGTTCCCGGCAAAGACATTTTCCTCGGTCTTTCCGGCCCCAATGTACTCAGCACCGATATGCTGAAAGCCATGAAAGACAAACCGATTGTGTTTGCACTGGCCAATCCGCAGCCGGAAATCTGGCCGCCGGAAGCCAAAGCTGCCCGCCCCGATGTGATTATCGGCACCGGCCGTACCGATTTCCCGAATCAGGTGAACAATGTTTTATGTTTCCCGTTCATCTTCCGTGGCGCTTTGGATGTCGGCGCGACCACCATCAACGAAGAAATGAAGCTTGCCTGTGTTCATGCGATTGCTGATTTGGCGATGGCTGAGTCCAGCTCGGAAGTGGCCAATGCTTACGGTGACGCCGATTTAACCTTCGGCCCGGAATACCTGATTCCCAAACCGTTTGATCCGCGTTTGATTGCAAAAATCGCACCGGCGGTAGCCAAAGCGGCGATGGATTCCGGTGTGGCCGTCCGTCCGATTAAAAACATGGAAGAGTATGTAGAAAAACTCAACGAGTTTGTCTACAAAACCAGCCTGTTTATGCGTCCGGTATTTATTCAGGCGCGTAAAGACATCAAGCGTATCGTGCTGACCGAAGGTGAGGATGAGCGTATTTTGCATGCTGCACAACAAGTGTCTTCGCAAAAACTGGCGTTCCCGATTTTGGTCGGTAACCCGGCAGAAATTGAAGCACGTTTGCAGGCGCAAGGTTTGACCATTCAGGCCGGCAAAGATTTCGAAGTGGTGGATATTCAGAACAATCCTTATTTCGAAGAAAGCTGGAAAGAATACTATAATCTGCGCAAGCGCAAAGGCGTTACCGAAGAGATGGCGCGCCGCCGTCTGCGTGCCAACAGCACGTTGGTGGGTGCCTTGATGGTATCGCTTGGCCATGCAGATGGCTTAGTGTGCGGCACCATGGGTCGCTTCCATGACCACTTCTCGATTATGGAAGAGGTGATTGGTTACAATAACCCGCAAAAAGATGCTTGTGCGATGAATGCGCTGATTTCCAATAAAGGTAACTACTTTATTGCCGATACCTACATCAATCAGAATCCGACTGCCGAACAGATGGCGCAAAGCACAATATTGTGTGCGCACGAAATTAAGCGTTTTGGTATCAAACCGAAAGTAGCCTTGGTGTCGCATTCCAACTACGGTTCGAGCTCTGATGCCGATACGCTGAAAATCCAGCGTGCATTGGAAATCATCCGCGAACGTGATCCCGAATTGGAAATCGACGGCGAGATTCAGGCAGACGTAGCTTTGGACGAAGAAATGCGCAAGAGCCTGTATCCGGAAACCACCCTCAGCGGTGCAGCCAATCTGTTGATGATGCCGAACGTAGAAGCGGCCAACATCAGCTACAACCTGCTGCGTGTGAATGCGACCAACGGTATTACTGTCGGCCCGATTCTGATGGGCTTGAACAAGTCGGTACACATCGTTACCCCGATTTCTACCGTGCGTCGTATTGTTAACGTGATTGCGTTGGCGGCTGTGGATGCTCAGCGTCAATAAGTATTAAAAGGTAGTGAAAATATGCCTGTCTGAAAATAAAAACGACAACTGTTGTGTCGGTAAAATGTTTTCAGACAGGCATTATTCTTTTATCATCCACACTCTTGTTGTAAAAGGAAATATGATGTCTTGCCCGATTTGCTTGGCTGCCGATGAAGAAGTATTGCTGCAAACCGAAAAACTGCGGGTGATTGCGGTACATGACGAGCCCAATGCTCCGGCGTTTTGCCGCGTGATTTGGCAGCAGCATGTGGCGGAAATGACCGATTTGCCACCTGCGGATCGCAGCGAATTGATGCAGATGGTATGCAAAGTGGAGCAGGCGATGCGTCAAGTGTTGAATCCAACCAAAATCAATCTGGCGAGTTTGGGTAATATGGTACCGCACTTGCATTGGCATGTGATTGCCCGCTTTGAAGACGATGCCTGTTTTCCTGCGCCGATTTGGGCGCCGGCAAAGCGTGAAACTCAGCCTGATTTACCCGTAGACTGGGTGGCGCAAGTGAAAAATATCTTGCTGCAAGCCGCCTAATACAAATCAATAAACTTCAAGATGCCTGTTTGATTTACCAGTAAGCATCAGTTGAAAGGATAACCATGAACTGGGAAACTTCCCGCCGAAATTTTCTGCGTGCCGGTGCGGCGGTGGCCGGTGCCGGTTTGCTGCAAGCTTGCGGCAGCCAAGGCAGTAAGCCACCGAGCACCCAAACCGGTGCTAAGCCGGTATTACCGAAAAAACCTCAAGTACAACGTTCAGGAAACAATGTGTTACGAGTTGTCGCACCCTCCGGCTTTGCAGCCGACCGCGGCCGGATTGAAGCCGGTCTAACCCGTTTATACAACGCCGGTTTTACCGTTACCAACCAAGAAGCGGCTTATCGTCGCTACCAGCGTTTTGCCGGTAGCGACCGCGAGCGTTTGGCCGATTTTCAGGAAGTGGCCAGCGGCCGGGTAGCGACCCCGAAAGTGTTGATGGGCTTACGCGGCGGTTACGGTGCGGTTCGTTTGTTGCCGGATATTGATTTGGCCAGCCTCGGTGCACGGATGCGCGAGCAGGGTACATTGTTTTTCGGTTTTAGCGACGTATGTGCCATACAGTTGGGCTTGTTAGCCAAATCAGGTATGTGCAGTTTTGCCGGGCCGATGGTGTATAGCGAATTCGGTAAATACACGCCGAGCGTGTATACCATGGATTCGTTTATTAGCGGCTCCGCCAATCCAACGAATACCATCAGCGTTTCTACTATTCAGCGTCGTAGCCGTAATCTGGAAGGTACGTTGTGGGGGGGTAATCTGAGTGTACTGGCCTCGCTGGCGGGCAGCCCGTATATGCCGGATATCAAAGACGGTATTTTGTTCTTAGAAGACGTAGGCGAGCAGCCTTACCGCATCGAGCGTATGCTGCAAACTCTGCTGGTTTCCGGCGTTTTGCAGAAACAGCAGGCCATTGTGTTCGGCGATTTCCGCATGGGTGGTATACGCGATGTGTATGACAGCAGCTACGATTTCACCAATGTAATCAACCAAATCCAGCGTTTGGCTAAGGTAGAGGTGTTAACCGGTTTCCCGTTTGGCCACATCACCAATAAAGCTACCTTCCCGCTGGGCGCGCAAGCTTCTATTAAGGCAACCAGCGACGGGGGTTATTCGGTCACTTTCAGTGGCTATCCGACTTTAGACAGATCAACTTTGGCGCTGGATACTCTGTTGCCGCCACCGGTGCCGTTTGGTAACGGTGTGGTGGTTCCAACCCCGGATGACAGCAGTGATTTGGAGTAGGGCGCTTATTAAGCTCGTGTGACATAAAGATGCCTGTCTGAAAATCAGTTTCAGACAGGCATCTTATTTATTCTTTATGCTCGGTTTATTTTCCACAAAAAATGCCTGTCTGAAAAATTTCAGACAGGCATTTTGTTCAGCAGATTTATACCACCGCTTCTTCTTTTTTCTTCTGTGGTTTAGAAAGATTATCGCGGTTAAGACCGAACATCAGCAACAGCGGGCTGGCCACTAATACCGAAGAATAAATACCGAATACGATGCCGATGGTCAGTGCCATCGCGAAACCTTGTAGCGCGGCGCCACCAAAAATCAGCATAGAAATCACCATCGCTTCGGTGGAACCGTGGGTGATGATGGTACGGCTCATGGTGGCGGTAATGGCATTATCGATAATCTGCGGTACGGTTTTGTTACGCATCGCGCCGCGGCGGAAGTTTTCACGGATACGGTCGAATACCACCACCGATTCGTTTACCGAATAACCCAATACCGCCAGAATACCGGCCAGTACGGTGAGCGAAAATTCCCATTGAAAGAAGGCGAAACAGCCGAGAATAATCACCACGTCGTGCATATTGGCGATAATCGCGGAGACGGCAAACCGCCATTCAAAACGCATCGATAAATAGATGATAATACCGATGATCACCATCGAAAGCGCCATCAGGCCGTTTTGTACCAATTCTTCACCCACTTGAGGGCCGATAAACTCAACCTGTCGCAGGCTCACTTTCGGATCGTCTTTTTTCAGAATATCCATCACCTGATTGGAGAGTTGGGCGGAAGGTACACCTTCTTTATTCGGAAGGCGGATCATGATGTGCTGGGTAGAGCCCAAGGCCTGAACCTGTACTTCGCCCAGCTTCAAGGTATCAACATCATTGCGCACTTTATTCACATCGGCCGATTTGGAATATTGCACTTCCATCACGGTGCCGCCGGTAAATTCCACCGAGAAATTCAAGCCTTTGGTGACCAGAAAGAACACCGCTGCGATGAAGGTGATCAACGAGATAAAAGTGGTGAGCTTGCCGTAGCTCATAAACGGAATGTCGCGTTTAATGCGGAATAATTCCATGATTTACTCCTTTTCAGCCGCAGATTGGGGTTTCCAAACCGAGCCGATGGAAATCTTATCGAGTTTGCGACGGTTGCCGTACCATAGGTTGGCAAAGGTACGAGAAACGACTACCGAAGAGAACATTGAGGTCAGAATACCTAAACAGTGCACCACGGCAAAACCGCGTACCGGGCCGGAGCCGAACACCAATAGCGCGATACCGGCAATCAACGAGGTGATGTTGGAATCGACAATGGTGTTCCAGGCGTGGCGGTAGCCCTCGCTGATAGCAGTTTGCGGCCGCGCACCGGCGCGCAGTTCTTCACGGATACGCTCGTTAATCAACACGTTGGAGTCAATCGCCATACCCAGCGTTAACGCAATCGCGGCAATACCCGGCAGCGTTAAGGTGGCTTGCAGTGCGGAGAGGATGGCCACCAGGAACAACAGGTTGGCGCTCAGAGCAATCACTGAGAACACGCCGAACATGCGGTAGTAAATCACCATAAACACGGCTACTGCGGCAAAGCCCCACAGGGTAGAGTTGAAGCCTTTTTCGATGTTTTCAGCACCTAGCGACGGTCCGATGGTACGCTCTTCCACAATCTGCATCGGTGCGGCCAGCGAACCGGCGCGCAGCAACAATGAAGTATCGTTGGCTTCGGCAGAACTCATGCTGCCGGAGATTTGTACGCGACCGCCGGTAATGGCGCTGCGAATCACCGGTGCGGTGACCACTTCGGCTTTACCTTGGTCAATCAATACCATCGCCATGCGTTTATTCACGTTTTGACGGGTCAGGTCGGCGAAGATATTGCCGCCAGTGCTGTCCAGATTGATGCTGACGGCCGGTTGACCTTGCTCGTCGAAGCTCGGTTGGGCATCGTTGATGTTGTCACCGGTCAGCTCTACCTGTTTGTTGACCAGATTGGGCTGCGGGTTTTCACCGGCGGTGTAAAGCAGGTCGTAGCCCATCGGTACATTACCGGCGAGCGCTTGCTGAACCAAGTTAGGATCATCATTCACCATGCGTACTTCCAAAGTGGCGGTACGGCCGATGATGTCTTTGGCTTTGGCGGTGTCTTGCACGCCCGGCAGTTGCACCACGATGCGGTCGGCACCGGCTTGCTGAATCACCGGCTCGGCCACGCCTAATTCGTTGACGCGGTTATGCAGGGTAGTGATGTTTTGTTTCACTGCATCGGTACGGATTTTATTCACCGCATCGTTGGAGAGGGTGAGAATCAGGCGGCTGCCGTCGCTGGTAAGCGTGGTTTCAGGCAACAGTTTTTGCAACTCGGGCAAGGCTTTGTTGAGTGCAGCCGGATCTTGGAAGGGCACGCTCAAGCTATTGTCTTCTTGTACAATTTCACCAATACGCACTTGTTGGCGGCGCAGTTCGCGGCGGATATCGCCGGCATAGCGTTCAAAGGTTTTTTGCAGAGCGGCTTTCATGTCCACCTGCATAGTGAAATGTACGCCGCCGCGCAAATCAAGGCCGAGGAACATCGGGTTGGCACGGAGTTTGGCCATCCATTCCGGGCTATTGGGCACCAGATTGAGCGCGGTGATATAGCCGTCGCCCAAGGACTGCTCGATCACATCGCGGGCTTTGATTTGTGTTTCGGTATTGTTGAAACGGATTTTTAGCGAGTTGTCGGCAAGAATAGTGCCGTCGCTATTGACGCCGGCTTGTTTTAACGCGGCAAGCAGGCGGGTTTCGGTTTCATTGTTGATGCTGATGGATTGGCGGTTGGTTGAAACTTGTACCGCCGGGGTTTCGCCGAAGAAGTTGGGCAGGGTGTAGAGGAAGCCCTCCGCCACCAGCTGTGCGTAGGCGCTCTCCACGGTGATGGTGCTTACCCCCAAATTCTTGGCAAAGGTCCGCTTGGAGGGCAGCTTCTCCCCCGCCCGCAGCTTTTTCTGGAGAATATCCTGCTTAATACACCGGTAAAGATGCTCATACATGCTCTCCGTGTCAATGTTTTCAAAGGAATAGGTGAGCAAATTCCGGGCCTCCTTCCCACAAACTGGCCATGCCACCTGGCACAAAAATGTTTTTTCTCATATTATCAGGTTTATTATAGTCCCACGGTATCCCCTTGTAAAGGAAGGGAAGCCGGAAAACCTCTTCGTCAATCTATCAGATTTTTCCCGCGGTTTTTCCCCGATGTTTGGTGCTCTTTTTTGGTCCCATTTTTTGGAAAATTCTGCCGAATGATTTCTTGTGAAAATTATGATAAAAGCCCAAGGGAAAGTCCCTTAAAATTTATGATAATAGAGCGGAATCCCCGCTTCCCCTCCCTCTGCCCAGTGTTTTCCGCCCAAGCCACAGGTCATTTTGACGGTTTCCCCTCAGGCTCCTTCACCATCAGAGTACTTGCAAGGT
>CALFOA010000411.1 GCA_937919795.1 uncultured Neisseria sp. | reverse complement strand
GACCAACGGATTAAAAGTCCGCTGCTCTACCAGCTGAGCTAACGACCCGAAGAAGCGAAACTATACTATCCGTTTTAAGCTTCGTCAAGCGTTTTTCTGAAAAATATGGGTGGTTGCTAAAAGGCAAAGGAAGTCAGGCAAGGTTTATCCGTTATAATGGCGCTTATTTATCTTCAATCATATGCCTGTCTGAAAGAAATTTATGCAAAACGAGAATAATTTATGCTGGCTCGATATGGAAATGACCGGCCTGAACCCGGATGCCGATCGCATTATCGAAGTTGCGATGATTATTACTGATGCCGATTTAAATGTAGTAGCGCAATCGGAAGTGTATGTTGTCCACCAAAACGACGAGGTGTTGAACGGCATGGACGCTTGGAATACCGCCACCCATGGCCGTACTGGTTTAACCCAGCGGGTACGCGATTCGCGCCTTACCGAAGCGGAAGTGGAGGAAAAACTGCTGGACTTTATCTCGGCTTGGATTCCGGAAAAAACTTCGCCGATGTGCGGTAACACCATTCACCAAGACCGTCGCTTTATGGTGCGCTATATGCCTAAGCTGGAAGCTTATTTTCATTATCGCAATCTGGATGTCTCCACTTTAAAAGAGCTGGCGCGCCGCTGGCATCCGGCAGTGGCCAAGGGCGTGGTGAAGCGCGGTTCGCATCAGGCGTTGGACGATATTTTGGAGAGTATCGAAGAGATGCGTTATTACCGCGAACATTTTTTGAAACTGCCTGCTGAAACAGCGTAAAGCTCAGCTTTCAGACAGGCATACATCATACGAAAACCGCCTTCTCCTGATTTAACACCGCTCACACCACGATTGCCTACTACCATACGGGTTTATCTATAATAACAACCGCCTGCCATATCAATGGTGGCGGTTTTCTGTTTTTTAGCCGCCTTCGCCAACTTTTAATGATAATAAAATCTCTGTCGACATCACTGCTCAACGACGGCGCAGAAAACTTGTATGATCAACAACTGTTATCCCAAAAGGTAGAAATAGCAACCATGAATCCCACCCTCACATCCGCTTGGTCGCAACTGGCCGCCCATCAAAAAGCCACTGAATCCATTCATATGCGCGAGCAGTTTGCCGCCGAACCCGACCGTTTTGACCGTATGCACGAGCGGCTGCCGGGTATGTTGGTTGATTTCAGCAAAAACCGCATTTCCGAAGAAACACTGGATTTATTGTGCCAATTGGCCGAGCAAACCGGCATCAAAGCCAAGCTGCAAGCGATGCGCGAGGGTGAGCTGGTGAATTACAGCGAAAAGCGCGCCGCTCTGCACACTGCTTTGCGCCTGCCTGCCGATGCGGATCCGGTGTATGTGAACGGTGAAAACGTGGTGCCGTTGCTGCATCAAGCGCTGGATGCGGCGCTTGCGTTTGCCGAGCAAGTATTGAGCGGCGAGCACAAAGGTGCTACCGGCGAGCGCATCACCGATTTGGTACACATCGGCATCGGCGGTTCCGATTTGGGCCCGCAGATGGCTGCACTGGCACTGCAACGCTTCTGGCGCAATGTACGCGTGCATTTTGTTGCCAACGCCGACGATGCGGCGATTGCCAATGTACTGGCGCAAGTAAAAGCGGAAACCACGCTGTTCAGCATCGCCAGCAAATCGTTCGGTACACCGGAAACGCTGCTCAACGCCCACGCCGCGCGCGATTGGTTTTTGCAGCAAGGCATGAGCGAAGCGGATATCCGTCAACACTTCATCGCCATTTCCACCAACCATCCAGCGGTACAGGCCTTTGGCATCGCGCCGGAACGCACTTTTGCCATGTTTGATTGGGTGGGTGGCCGTTATTCTACTTGGTCGGCTATCGGTTTTCCGCTGATGGTGGCGGTGGGCACCGAGCGTTTCCGCGAGTTTTTGGCGGGCGCGCATGCGATGGACGAGCATTTTTTCAACACCCCGTTCCGCCACAATATTCCAGTGCTGCTGGCGCTGTTGGGCGTGTGGTACAGCAATTTTTACGGTGCCGAAAGCCAGGCGGTGATTCCGTACAGCCATCCGCTGCGCCGTTTTGCCGCCCATTTGCAGCAGCTTGATATGGAAAGCAACGGCAAACACACCACTGCGATTGAGGGTGAAGAAGTGTCGTGGCAAACCGGCCCGATTATCTGGGGCGAAGAAGGTGTAAACTGCCAGCACGCCTTTTTCCAGCTGATTCACCAAGGTACCCGCCTGATTCCGGTGGACTTTATCGTGCCGATGACCACCCCTTACGGCATCGGCCGCCAACATCGTTTCTTGGTCGCCAATGCCTTCGCCCAAGCCGAAGCGCTGATGCGCGGCAAAAGCTTTGAAGAAGCGTACGCCTCGCTGTCCAATACTCCCGAAGCCGAACGCGCCGCCTTGGCGCGCCAGAACGTGTTCCACGGCAACCGCCCGAGCAACACCATTTTGCTGGACGACATCACCCCCTATACTTTGGGTATGCTGATTGCAATGTACGAACACAAAGTCGCCACCCAAGGGGCGCTGTGGGACATCAACTCTTTCGATCAATGGGGCGTGGAATACGGCAAAGTGCTGGCCAAAACCATCGAGCCTGAGTTGGCCGGCGAAGCAGAGCCCGCGCACGACAGCTCCACCAACGGCCTGATCGCTTATTTTCACGAGCAACAGCGCTGATTAGTGTTTGATTTGATAAAAGCACACCGCCCCTTGCCAACAAAGCAGGCGGTGTTTGTTTTATGCCTGTCTGAAAGGTTTTAGAAAACCAAATAGGTCGAATTCTTGAATCCGACATTTCAGTGCGTTGGGCATATTGTCGGATACGAATATCCGACCTACTTTTCAGTGAACAAAACAGCTAATGCTTTTGGCTGATGACCTTGCCCTAAGTTAGCGGCGTATAATTGGCACTTGTTTACTTCAACAGCCGGTATCAGATTATGGCTAAAAAATTCCCGCTCCACCCCAAACACCCCGAACGCATCTGTTGGGGCTGCGACAAATATTGCAGCGCCGATGATTTACTGTGCGCCAACGGCAGCGAGCGTATCCAACACCCCAGCGAAATGGATGGCGACGAGTGGTACCGCCACGGCGACTGGAGCAATCTACTCACCGAAGCGCAAATGCGCGAAGCGGGTATTATTCCGATTGCAGTAACACCAACAACCAAGCCGCATATCAAGCTGCCGTTGAAAAATAAGAACTAAACAACCCCAACATTTCAGCGCGTTGATCATATCGTCGGATCCGAGTGTTCGACCTACTTTTCCTGTGCAACTACAAACGCACCGCCTGCCCAAGCGAGTGGCTTTCGGTTAGAATACCGCCGGAATACTTTAACCACACGGAACCCTTATGAAAGCGATGATTCTGGCCGCCGGGCGCGGCGAGCGTATGCGGCCGCTGACCGACCGCCACCCCAAGCCTTTGCTGCCGGTTGGGCGGGAGCCGTTAATCGGCTGGCATCTGCGCCGTTTGGCGGCGGCGGGGATTCGCGAAATCGTGATTAACCATGCCTGGCTCGGCCGACAAATTGAAGAAACCCTGCAAGACGGTGCGGCTTACGGCGTGTCGATTGCCTATTCCGCCGAAGGTGAAAAAGGCTTGGAAACCGCCGGCGGTATTGCCACTGCGCTGCCACTGCTGGGTAGCGAGCCTTTTTTGGTGGTCAACGGCGATATCTGGACCGACTACGACTTCAGCGTACTGCACCAACCGATCAACGGTCTGGCGCATCTGGTGCTGGCGGACAACCCGGCCCACCACCCGCAAGGCGATTTCACCTTGACCAACGGTCAGGTGATCGATGGCCAACCGAACGCGGCGACCCTGACCTACAGCGGCATCGCCGTCCTGCATCCGCAGTTGTTCGATGGTTGCGCGGACGGCGCATTCAAGCTTGCACCGTTGCTTCGCAAAGCCATGGCAGACGGGCAGGTCAGCGGTGAACGTCTGAAAGGCCATTGGGTGGATGTCGGCACGCATGAGCGTCTGGCCGAAGCTGAAACCTTGATAGAAGCGAGTCGCTGATATGTTGTGGCCAGGGACTCTGATTGGAGCCGGGGCGGGTTTTGCAATCGCCAGCATTCCGGGGGCCATGCTTGGGGCGTTGTT
>CALFOA010000410.1 GCA_937919795.1 uncultured Neisseria sp. | reverse complement strand
TCTGACATTAATTGCCCGCCGGTTCAGGAATTATTTGATTTGAATAAAGGTCTTCACAAAGCATGAAAAATGGGTAGAATAAATAAGTAGTATTCTACAAGTATAAGTTTTTACTAACTAAATTGACTATTTAATCAGGGAGATTATTTTATGGCTACGACTAATTCGAATTGGCTAACTGACGGCAGCGAGTATGTCTTCGGTACCGAAGATAAAGTGGCTACAGGCAATGTATTGAGCAATGCGCAAACGCAGGCAGGGAGCTTATCGGTCAGTAATTTCTCATTTGGCGGTAAAACCGCTATGGCCGGCTCTCAATTGTCGGTAGACGGCATTGGCAGCGTTCAAATTAAATCCAACGGTGACTATAATTTTGCCCCTGCTGCCAATTACAGCGGCGAGGTACCGCAAATCAGCTATAACGTGAATAACGGCACATCACAAGTCAAATCTACTTTGGGTATCCAGTTGGCCCCGGCGGTTGATAATTTAACCGATCGCAGTGAAGTGACCGCTTTGCCCAATGGTGCCGATATCAGCGGTAATGTGTTGACCAATGCTCAGAGCGAGAACGGCCAAGCATGGGTGGGCAGCTTTTATTATGTAGACGGTAAGGCAATTGAAACCGGTAAATCAGTTTCAGAAAACGGCGTAACGGTGACATTAAACCGCGACGGCAGCTATACCGCCAGTGCCAGCGCCGATGCGCAAGCCGGCGAGGTGGTAGTGGCATACAGTGCTACCAACGGCGAGCAGCGTGATGATTCGGCGTTGTCGCTGAAAATTGGTGCCGCGAGTGGCGATTCGCTGGTGAGCGATGTGGGCGAATCGATTTTGTTTGTCGACAGCAATATGCGTGGCACCGGCAACTTGCTGGACAATGCTGCCACCACCAACGGTACCGTGCGTATTTCCAGCTACACCATCGACGGCACCACTTACGCCGTCGGTCGCGTGGTCACTCTTGCCGACAATAAAGGCACCCTGCAAATCAATGCTGACGGTACTTTTGTCTTGAATGCCGCCCGCATCATTGAGCCCGGTGAATTGGATATCCAATACACCGTTACCAACGGTACCGCTACCGTGGTTTCCAGCTTCAAACCCGAAGTGAATCCTTATATGTCGCCGTTCCCGGATGATGGTACTTCTACTCAGGTTTATCCGATTCAGGATGCCGGCGAGAGCATCAATAGCAATAATCCGGCAGGAGTGAAGGGCAATGTGTTGGCTAATGCGGTGAGCCAGAACCAAGAGCAGCCGGATGCGGCATTGAGTGTATCGAATTTCACCATCAACGGTACCCAATACGATGCCGGTGCCACCGCTACTTTGGCGGGTGTCGGCACTATCCAACTGGCGGCTGACGGTAACTTCAACTTCGTACCGGTTTCTGGCTTTACCGGCAAAGTACCGGCGGTAAGCTATGAATTGACCGACAATTACACCACCGCTACTTCCGAACTCAATATCAACGTACCGGCGGCGCAGGAAATCACCATCGTAAACGGCGGTGACAACAGTACCGGTAAACTCAGCATCCTGAGCGGAGGTATCGGCAGCGATGCCTTGATTGGTGACAGCTATCACAGCAGCAGCCACAATGCTACCGGCGACGTACTCAGCGGTGGAGCCAATAATGATGTGTTGTTTGGCGATACCATCAGCATTAACCATTTAAATTGGGTGGACACTAACGGCACTACTGTGCGCGGTGCCGACTATGCTAATGCCGTGGACGGCTTGCGTGATTATATTGCGGCCACTACCAATAACGGTGCTGAAGCCAGCGAACAGCAGGTTTCCGAATATATCCATACCCACTGGGTAAGCTTGGTGGACAAGCAAGCACAGGGCGGTAACGATCTTCTGATGGGTGGTGCCGGTGACGACATCTTAATTGGTGGAGCCGGTAACGATACCCTGATGGGCGGAGCCGGTAGTGACGTCTTCGCTTTCAGCGTACAGAGCAACGGTGGCCATGACACAGTTTCCGGCTTTACCGCAGGCCAGGACAAGATCGTATTTGTGGATTTGGAAAGCACAGGTCAATTGTCTTGGGATGCTGCCAGCCGTACGCTTAGCTATACCGGTGTGCAGGATGGTGTCAGCTACGATAATAGCATTGTGATCAGCGGTATCCCGAATAATCTGTCATTAGACGATATTCTGGGTGTGATTGCTTAATTACTTAACAGCAGCTAGTCAACCAATGCCTGTCTGAAAAGTTTTTTCAGACAGGCATTGGTTTATTTGTAGTGACTGTATGTGAATGGAAAAGAAGCAAGACTGCTTGAAAGATAAACCCCCATCACAAATGCCTGTTTGAAAGCAAACGAAGAGCGTTTCGGCGAAGCTAACAAATCTTTCAGACAGGCATTTTCATCAGCAAACAAAAACGGCAGCGTACTTAATCACGCTGCCGTTTGATCACTTCATCGGAATTCTTATTCCGATTTGTTTTCTTTCCCACTATCGTCTTTTTTCGGCGCCGGTTTTTTGGCCGCTTCGCCTAAAGACTTTTGCCATTTGGCCGGGTCTTTCACCAAGTCCAGTGCCGCGCGCAGTTGCGCATCTTTGGCCGGATTCGGATCGCGGCGCAGGCTAATTAAATCTTCTTCTTTCTCTTTTTCCGGTTCGCTGGCACTGCTGTTCGGTTCGCTGGCCGCTCGATAGCTGTCTTCAACACTGCTGCGGACTTCAGTGCCGCCCGAAGGGTTGCCGATGTGGCCGGCTAAATCGGCTTCGCGACTTTCAAACGAACGGTTTTTGTCTTTCACTTCCACATCCGGCACGATGCCTTGTGCCTGAATCGAGCGGTCTTTCGGCGTGTAGTAGAGTGAGGTGGTCAGTTTGACCGCGCTGCCGCTGGAGAGCGGTAATACGGTTTGTACCGAGCCTTTGCCGAAACTCTGAGTGCCGACTACCACCGCACGCTTATGGTCTTGCAGTGCACCGGCCACGATTTCCGAGGCGGAAGCAGAGCCTGAGTTAATCAATACGGTAATCGGGATGGTTTTCAGCTCGGCGGGCAGGCCGGCCAGCGGGTCGCTGCTGCCGGGGATGGCGTAGTCTTCCGGCGTAGCTTTCAGCAACATACCGCTCTTGCCGTCGCGGCCTTTGGTGCTGACCACGGTAGCGTCTTTCGGCAGGAAAGCAGCCGATACACCAACTGCGCCGTTAAGCAGGCCGCCGGGGTCGTCACGCAAATCAAGTACCAAACCTTTCAGCTCGCCGCCGTTTTGTTTGTGCAGCGCTTTAACCGCGTCGTTCATGGCGCCAATGGTACGCTCTTGGAACTGGCTGATGCGCACATAGCCGTAGCCCGGCTCCAGCAATTTGAAACGCACGCTTCTGACTTTGATGATGGCGCGGGTGAGTTTCACCACAATCGGTTTGCTCACGTCTTTGCGCGACAGGGTCAGCGTGATGGAAGTGCCGGGCTTGCCGCGCATTTTTTTCACTGCTTCGCTGACGGTCATGCCGCGGGTCGACATATCGTCGATTTTCACAATATAGTCGCCACTTTTGATACCGGCGCGCTCGGCCGGAGTGTCTTCAATCGGCGCCACCACTTTCACAAAGCCGTCTTCAGCACCGATTTCCATACCCAAGCCGCCGAATTCGCCGCTGGTGGACTCTTTCAGGTCGGAATAGTCTTTCTTGTTCATGAATTCCGAATGCGGATCCAAGCCGGAAACCATGCCTTTTACGGCATTTTCCAGCAGTTCGTCGTCGGTTTTGTCTTGGTAGTAGTTGGCTTTAATCTGGCCGTACACTTCTGCCATAGTACGGATGGACTGTACCGGCAGTGCGTCTTTATTGGTGTTTTTCTCAGCGGCCATGCTTTGTACGCTAACGCTGAGGGCGACGCCGCTGAGGGCGCCGAGGGTATAGAGGGCTACTTTTTTCAAAGTCGAGTTTGCCATTGATGTGCTTTCTTTCCTTAATGGTATTCCCAAGCCGCGCAAGAAAAAGAGTGGTTAAGCGCTTGATTGGTTTGAGGCTGTGGCAGAGGTAGTCCGCCACTTTATTTTATTTGCCCGCCAACGGCAACCGTTGACGGGTAAAAGTATGCTAATCGTTTTTACGGTATTGAAAAGCCAAAGCAACGGCTTAACGTAACCAAGACAAGGGATTCATCGCTTGATTGCGGTAGCGAATTTCGAAATACAGGCCTTGCTCGCCGCCGGGCAGGCTGCCGCTGGTGCCCAATACCGAGCCGGAACCGACGGTGCTGCCGCCGCCAACGCTGATGCTGCCCAAACCGGTATAAACGCTGACATAGCCACCGCCGTGATCCACAATCACCGTGTTGCCGTAGCCGCCGAGTGAGCCGGCGTAAGCCACGGTACCGGCAGCGACGCTGTGTACGCCGGCGGGCGGGGTGGCGAAGAACACGCCGCGCCAAGTGCCGCCGCCGGGGCGCGCTTGGCCGAAGCGGCCGCTGATACTGCCGCCAATCGGGCGGCGCAGACTGCCTTGCAAGCTGCCCAAGCCGCTGTGGCTGCTTTGATCGATGCCTTGTAGTGAACGGTCTTCGGCGGTGAGGGTGGAGCGTACGCCACTGCCGGTATTTTTCTTGGTGTTGGCGTTTTTTTGGCGCTGTTGTGCCAAGCGCGCTTCAGCTTGCTTGCGTTTGGCCGGTGCCTGTGCTTTTTTGGCTGCTGCTTTGCGGCGGGCGATATTGGCCAGCACTGCATTCAGGCGGGCTTCGTCGCTGCGTAGGGAGGCGATGCGGCGGGTTTGTTGGTCAATTTGATTATTGAGGGTTTGACTTTGCTGCAAGGCGCTGTTGCGGGTTTTGTTCAGCCGGTTAACTGCGGCCTGTTTCTGCATGCGCAACGCTTTGAGGCGGGCGAGTTCGGCATCGACCGCTTTTTCGCGTTCGGCCAGTTGCTGTTGTTGAGAGACTAAGTCTTTGATAACTTTTTCATTGGCCTGTTGGATATAGCGGGCGTATTCGAGATAACGGGCTTTCTGGCCGGGTTCAGCGTTTTTCAAAAACAGCACCACCGCATTTTGCTGGCGGTTTTTATAATGACTCTCGAGCAAGCGGGCGACTTGTGCTTTGGTGCCGGTGATGTCGGTTTTGACTTTTTCCAGCTCGGCCTGTAGTTTTTGCAGTTTATCCCAAGCGATGCTCTGTTGGCGGTTGAGGGTTTCAAGCTCGCGTTGTGCTTGAGTAAGCGCGGTTTGGCTGCTGGCCAGCGTTTGCTTGGCACGCGTTTGAGCCGCCTGCTTCTGCTTGAGGTCGGTTTGCGCCGCGCTGATGGCCTGGCGGATATCTTGCAGATCGGAAGGCTCCGGAGCGGCGTAGGTGTAAACGCTGAAACCGAGTAGGGCGGCCAGCAACAGGGGTTTAACGGGATTCATACTGGTGCTTGTGTAAAGGCAGAATAAGTAGCCGGATTATAGCTTAATTGCACCCTCTGTTGGGGGTGCAAACAAAGTGCGACAAACGCTGATTTTATCAGGTAGCTGTATTGTATTTAAATAAGATAGCCGCATATTGTGGGAAAAGGAAATACGGCGTACATTGCCGAATGAAACAAATACGTAGAAATACTGCCTGATACAGGCGGTATTTTACAATGGTGGAACATAATGAATCTGACAGACCATTTTTTAATCGCTATGCCGAGTATGGAAGACCCGTTTTTTTCCGGCAGCGTGGTGTATCTTTGTGAGCACAACGAAGAAGGTGCGCTGGGCATTGTGATCAACAAACCTTCGCCGGTAACCATGGATTTGGTGTTTGAAGCGGCGGGTACGGAAACGCCTGAGCGCTTTAAGGGCGAATGGGTGATGATGGGCGGGCCGGTGCAAATCGACCGTGGTTTTGTGGTGCATACGCCGCCGGGAAACTGGCAGAGCAGCCTGTTGGTGAACGACGATATTGCGATGACCACCTCGCGCGACATCATTGAACAACTGGGCAAGGCGGCGGAAGTGGATAAGGCAATTGTGAGCATCGGCTATTCCAATTGGGGTGCCGGCCAACTGGAAGGCGAATTGGCTGAAAATTCCTGGCTGACGGTCGCGGCTGACGAGCATATTTTATTTGAATTGCCCTACGGCGAGCGTTATGAGGCGGCGTTTGCCAAACTCGGTATTCGCCCGGAAATTTTAATGGAAGGGGCGGGACATGCCTGATATACCGCCCATCCCGAACGGCACCGCGCTGGGATTTGATTTCGGCGAAGTGCGCATAGGCGTGGCCACCGGTGATGCGGAAACTGCGATGGCGCATCCGGTGGCGACGGTGAGCGGCGAGAGTAACGAAGCCAAGTTTAGTGCAATCGCCGCGCTGGTTCGCGAATGGCAACCGGTTTATCTGGTGGTTGGCCTGCCGACTTACACCGACGGCACCGAGCATGAACTGACCCGCTTGGCGCGCAAGTTCGGTCGCCGTTTACATGAACGCTTTAAGCTGCCGGTGTATTGGGTAGACGAGCGACTGTCTTCCGTTTACGCCGAGAGCTTGTTGGCTGAAGCGCAGGTGTTTGGCCGCAAACGAAAAACGGTACTCGACCAGATGGCGGCGCAGGCGATTTTGCAGGGCTTGTTTGAGGGCGGTGCGCAGGAATGGTATAACGGGCGACAGGCGGAAAAATGAAGATAATGCCTGTCTGAAAAGAAAAAAGCGCCGTATACAGAGCGCGTAAAGATTATGACGGCATAACCTAAATCGGGTTAAACCGGCGGTGTTTTATATGATTTTTGTTACAATCCGAATCGTCGAATTTTGATGATTCGGATTTCATTATTTTAAACAGATGGATACGGCCAAAACAGGCTGAAGTAAAACAAACAGAAAGGATAAAACCATGGGTTTGATGGATTCTTTGATCGGCGCGGCAACTTCTGCTATCGGCGGCGCACAAGGCGGCCAAGGTCAGGCGATTCAGTTGGTGACGCAACTGATTCAGCAGCAAGGCGGCGTTGGTGGTTTGCTGAACCAATTACAGCAGGGCGGCTTGGGCGATGTGGTGAATAGCTGGGTATCAAACGGTGCCAATCAAAGCGTATCGGGCGAACAATTGCAGCAGGCGCTGGGCAGCGAGCAGTTGCAACAAGCCGCAGCTGCGGTAGGCGTGGATCAAGCGCAGGCGGGCAATTTGCTGTCGCAATTTTTGCCGCAGCTGATTAACGGCATCACCCCCAACGGCAACGCCGCCGATGCCGACGGTTTCGGCTTGGACGATATCGCCCGCATCGCGATGCAGCAGTTTATGAATAAATAAGTTTGCACTTATTCTAAATGCCTGTCTGAAACCCTTTCAGACAGGCATTTTGTTTGGCATAATCCCGCTTATTGTTTTCCTTTTCTTACCCCAAACGGAGCACACCATGAGCGTAGAACACGAGCACATCCCTCCCGGCGTGAAAGCCCATATTCTGGGCGAGGCGCTGCCTTATATCCGCCGTTTTTCCGGCAGCACCTTCGTGATCAAATACGGCGGCAACGCGATGACGGAAGACCATTTGAAAGAAGGTTTCGCCAAAGATGTGACCCTGTTGAAGCTGGTGGGCATCCATCCGGTGATTGTGCACGGCGGCGGCCCGCAGATTAACGATATGCTGCAAAAAGTGGGCAAAGAAGGCGTGTTTGTGCAGGGGATGCGGGTAACCGATCAGGAAACGATGGACATCGTGGAAATGGTGTTGGGCGGTCATGTCAACAAAGAAATCGTGTCACTGCTGAACCAAAACGGCGGCAAAGCGGTGGGCGTTACCGGCCGCGACAACCATTTTATCAAAGCGAAAAAACTGTTTATCAACACGCCCGAGCGCAACGGGGTAGATATCGGCCAAGTCGGCATTGTTGAGAGCATCGATACCGATTTGATTAAAGAAATGGTGGATCGCGGCTATATCCCGGTGGTGGCGCCGATCGGTGTCGGCCGCCAAGGCGAGGCGTTCAACATCAATGCTGATTTGGTGGCGGGCAAACTGGCGGAAGAATTGAACGCGGAAAAGCTGATTATGATGACCAATATCGCCGGTGTGATGGATAAAGAGGGCAATCTGCTGACCAATCTTACCCCCAAGCGCATTGATGACTTGGTGGCCGACGGCACGCTTTACGGTGGTATGCTGCCGAAAATCAGCTCGGCCATTGAAGCGGCCACCAACGGCGTGAAAGCGGTGCACATCATCGACGGCCGCGTGCTCAATGCCTTGTTGCTGGAAATCTTCACCGATAAAGGGGTGGGTTCGATGATTTTGGGCAAAGAACCTGCTTAAAAACACGTTGATGCTGATTCTTTAATAAATGCCTGTCTGAAAACGGATATAGTGAGTTTTCAGACAGGCATTTATTTAGATGAGAGCACACTTTTCGTTAGAGTCGATGAGCTTAATAACAGCCACCTTCGTCATGCTCGGGCTTGACCCGAGCATCTCTTAATTACTCTTTAAGTATAAGATACTCGGGTCAAGCCCGAGTATGACGGTTTTGTGATTGTAAGTTATTTCGCTATCTATTTCTCAAATCATATGTATCGCGATATACAGCAAAAAGCGGTCATCGGTTTGGTTTAAATTCAGCCGGATTAATTCAGAAATTTTATTCAAACGGTATTCCAAAGTATTGCGGTGGATAAACAGTGCCTGTGCCGTAGCGGCGGCGTGCATATTGTGTCCAAACCATGCCAGCAGGGTTTTCGTGAGCACACCGTTTTTGTCGGCCTGTTTGAGTTTGTTGAGTGCGCGTTCCAATTCACGACGCTGCCAGCCGTCTTTCAGCTGGTTGAGCAATACCGGCAAAATCAGCTCTTGATAATTGTAAATCCGCTGCTCGGGAAAACGGGTTTTGCCGACTTCCAATGTGGTTTGTGCGGTTTGGTAAGACAAGGCAATGGCGTTTCCTTGGTTGTCGTCTTCGGCAAAATAATTCCCTAAAGCAATGCGCACGTTGAGCGAGGTTTGCTTGTTCATGCGGGATACCAAGAGATGTACCCGTTCCAAGTGGTTTTGCACATCCCAATCGCCGTAGCTGTTTAATGCAGGTTTGAGAATCACAATCTGCGTGAGCGATAAAATGGCCACCAAGTTATCCCGTTCGGGATAGTGGAGCAGGTTTTGCAGATTATGCAACTCATTGCTGATGGCATCAATGCTCAAATGGCCGGTATCGACTTCAATAATGCACACCACCCGCGGTACCGATAAATCCACCCCTAAGCGGCTTGCCCATTCCGTCATCGCCGGGGTGATTTCTTCGGCGGCAATCAAATTCAAAATCAGCTCTTCTTTCAAGCGCGCGTCTTGTGCCAGCATTTCAAACAAGCGCGCCTGTTCCAGCATCATTTCCGCCGTCATACACACCAGTTTGCCAAACTCTTTCAAATGCAAGGGATCGCCGGTTAAGCCGATGACGCCGACAATTTCACCATCCAGTCGCAACGGCAGGTTGATACCGGGTTTAACGCCTCTCAGGTGTTTGGTGTGCTCATCAATATCAACGGGTTGGCCTTGAGAAAGCGCCAACAAAGCACCGTCGTGGGTGCTTCCGATACGCGCTTGATCGCCGCTGGCAATGATCCGGCCGGTGGCATCCATAATATTGACGTTGCAGTGAATGATGTCCATGGTGCGTTCGACAATTTTCTGCGCCAAATCGGTATGAAAGGAATAAACAGCAGCCATGTGTCTTGCCTTGAGAAAAATGGATCAGATTGATGGCAAGTCTAAACTTGCCGTATTCGTGATGTTTTGGTTGATTTTAATTGAAATGGTGGCGTTTAAAAAATAATTTGTGAAATTGACCAAGTTTTCTTAAAAAAAGCATTTGTTTTTCTATATTTTTAACAAAGACTTTTCCGGGTAGCCCCGCCATAATAAGCATTGTTTTTATTCATCTAAATAGAGGAGAACATCATGGTATCTGTATCGGCGCTGGGCGCTGTTGTGGCCTTATCGGTGGCCATTTTCCTGATTCTGAAAAAAGTACCACCCGCTTACGGCATGATTGCTGGGGCACTAATCGGCGGTTTAATCGGTGGTGCGGATTTGGCGGCAACGGTTAAGTTGATGATTGAAGGCGCGCAGGGGATTACCACTGCGGTGATGCGGATTTTGGCCGCCGGTGTGTTGGCGGGGGTATTGATTGAATCGGGTGCTGCGACCACCATCGCCGAAACCATTGTGAAAAAGCTGGGCGAGCAGCGGGCTTTACTGGCACTGGCTGCGGCTACCATGATACTGACTGCCGTCGGCGTATTTGTCGACGTTGCTGTGATTACCGTTTCGCCCATCGCGTTGGCACTGGCTCGCCGTGTGGATTTATCCAAGCCCGCCATTTTGCTGGCGATGATCGGCGGCGGCAAAGCCGGCAATATTATTTCCCCCAATCCCAATGCCATCGCCGCTTCTGATGCGTTTAATCTGCCGTTAACCTCGGTCATGTCGGCGGGGATTATTCCGGCCATATTCGGTTTGGCGTTCACTTATTTTTTGGCCAAGCGCCTAATTAACAAGGGCAGCCGCGTAAGCCCTGAAGAAGTGGTGGTTGCGGAAAGCGACAATCTGCCGAAATTCCTGGCCGCCATGACAGCACCGCTGGTCGCTATTGCTTTGCTGGCCTTGCGCCCGATTGCCGGTATTGCTGTCGATCCGTTGATTGCGTTGCCTGCCGGTGGTTTGGCCGGTGCGCTGGCGATGGGTAAATACCGCCATGTTAATCAATACGCCATCAGCGGTTTGGGCAAAATGTCCGGCGTGGCCATTATGTTGCTCGGTACCGGTGCGTTGGCTGGCATTATTGCTAATTCCGGTTTAAAAGATGTGTTGATTAACGGATTGACTGCATCCGGTTTGCCTTCTTATGTACTCGCACC
Organism: uncultured Neisseria sp.; assembly: GCA_937919795.1. Lineage (GTDB taxonomy): Bacteria > Pseudomonadota > Gammaproteobacteria > Burkholderiales > Neisseriaceae > Neisseria. The sequence goes on along the minus strand of CALFOA010000410.1, from coordinate 4,183 downwards.
GGTATCCGGTATTTTGATGTCGTTGGCAACCGCTTCTACCACTGCCGGTACCGTGGTGGCTTCCAATGTGTTCAGCAGCACTTTATTAGAACTGGGTGTTAGCGGTATTGCAGCGGCGGCCATGATTCATGCCGGTGCCACCGTTGCCGACCATATGCCGCACGGCTCGTTTTTTCATGCCACTGGCGGCAGCGTTAACATGGATATTTCCGAGCGCTTAAAGCTGATTCCTTATGAAAGCGCCATCGGTTTGATGATGGCGGTTGTTTCTACCCTGATTTTTGGTGTATTCCGGTTTTGAATAAAGCCGTTTGCAAACCGAACCACCATACTGATTTGAAATTATAGAGGAACTCATCATGAAAATCGTAATCGCCCCCGATTCCTTCAAAGAAAGTCTGAGCGCGTTGGAAGTGGCTGATGCCATTGCCGAAGGTTGGCAAAAAGTGATTCCTGATACCGAATGTATCTGTATTCCCATGGCCGACGGCGGCGAAGGCACAGTGCAATCCTTGATTGATGCCACCCATGGCCGTTGGCTGAGTGTGGACGTAACCGCACCTTTGGGCAACACCGTTCGCGCCGAATTCGGCATTTCCGGCGACGGTAAAACCGCCATTATCGAAATGGCCGCCGCTTCCGGCCTGCATTTGGTTCCCATTGAAAAACGCAATCCCTTGATTACCACCAGTTACGGCACCGGTGAGTTGATTAAAGCTGCTCTTGATCAAGGTGTTGCCAAAATTATCTTGGGGATAGGCGGCAGCGCTACCAACGATGCCGGTGCGGGTATGCTGCAAGCATTGGGCGCCGTGTTTTGGGATCAAGACGGTGTAGCGCTCGGTTTTGGCGGCGGCGCACTGATTAACACCGCTCATGTAGACTTTTCCAAACTCGATCCGCGCCTGCAACAGGTAGAGCTGGACGTGGCTTGCGATGTCAATAATCCCCTTTGCGGCGAAAAAGGTGCTTCTGCCATTTTTGGCCCGCAAAAAGGTGCTTCGCCGGAAATGGTGGCGACGCTGGATAAAGCCCTGCATCATTTTGCTACGGTTATCCAGCAACAACACGGTCTCGATATCCGCCATCATGCCGGGGCGGGGGCGGCAGGCGGTATGGGGGGCGGTTTGTTGACTTTGCCCAATGTGGTTTTGAAAGCTGGTGTGCAAATTGTGATTGAAGCCGTTAATCTGGCCGAAGCCATACGCGATGCCGATTTGGTGATTACCGGCGAAGGCCGCATGGACGCCCAAAGCGCACACGGTAAAGCACCGATTGGTGTGGCAGGCGTGGCCAAACAATTTGGCAAGCCTGTGATCGCCATTGTTGGCTGTTTGCGCGAAGATTATGAAGTGGTGTACCAACACGGTATCGATGCCGTATTCCCCATTATCCGCCAGCTCGGTACGCTCGATACCGTGTTAGCCAATGGCCGCTACAACCTCATCTCTGCCGCGCAGAATATTGCCAAGCTGTATCAAATGAATATGCGATGAACCTTGGAAGATAGTGAAGAGTATTCAGACCGATACCGGACGGCTCGCTGTCCGGTATCGGTTATTGTATAATTAGCCGTTTACTCCAGCCGTTGCCAAAGCTTTGCCGATATGTCGAAAAAAACCAAACAAGAACTTGAAAACAATAAATTAAACAAACGCCTGCGCCATGCCGTGGGCGATGCTATCAACGATTTCAATATGATTGAAAACGGCGATAAAATCATGGTCTGCCTTTCCGGCGGCAAAGACAGCTATGCCTTGCTCGACATCTTGCGCCAACTGCAAGCCAGCGCGCCGGTGGATTTTGAACTGATTGCCGTTAATCTCGACCAAAAACAGCCGGGCTTTCCCGAGCATGTGTTGCCCGAATATCTGGAAAGCATAGGCGTGCCCTATAAAATCATCGAAGAAGACACTTATTCGGTGGTCAAACGCGTTATCGAAGAGGGTAAAACCACTTGCTCGCTGTGCAGCCGTCTGCGCCGCGGTGTGCTTTATCGTGTGGCCAAAGAATTGGGTTGCAGCAAAATCGCGCTCGGTCACCACCGCGACGATATTTTGGAAACGCTGTTTTTGAATATGTTTTACGGCGGTAAACTGAAAGCCATGCCGCCGAAACTGGTGAGCGACAACGGCGAGCACATCGTGATCCGCCCGTTGGCTTATGTAAAAGAAAAAGATTTGGAACGCTACGCCGAAGTGAAGCAGTTCCCGATTATCCCCTGCAACCTGTGCGGTTCGCAGCCGAATTTGCAACGCCAAGTGATTAAAGAAATGCTGCAAGATTGGGACAAACGCTTCCCCGGCCGCATTGAAAGCATGTTTTCGGCGCTGCAAAACGTGGTGCCTTCGCATCTGGCTGATACTGAGTTGTTTGATTTCGCCGGTTTGCAACGCGGTCAAACCTTGAAACACGGCGGCGATACCGCTTTTGATAAAGAAAGCGTACCGCCGCAGTTTTCAGACAGGCATTCCGATGGTGAAGCGATTCGGGTAGAAATGCCGGGCGAACGTAAAGTTATCAATATTTTGGCCAGCAAACCGAAAAACTGCGGCGCTTAAGGCTTGCAGATAAAGCGTTTAGCCCAATAAAAGTGTTTGGGTAACCGTTTACCTTAAATGCCTGTCTGAAACTTATTTACGGAGCACGAATAGAAATGACTACCTTATTGATTATCGGCGGCCTGATCTGCCTGCTGATCGGCTTGCTTGGCACCATTTATCCCGCCATTCCAGGTTTGGGTCTGATGTTTGCCGGTGCTTGGCTGGTGGCTTATGCCGGTGATTATCAGGTGATTGGCACCGGTACGCTGATTGCACTGGCAATCTTTACCGTGGTCGGTACCGCGATGGATTATGTGGCGGGTATGTTGGGTGCTAAATTCAGCGGCGCCAGTAAACAAGCGGTGTGGGGAGCGTTAATCGGCGGCATCGTCGGTGCTTTCTTCTCCATCCCCGGCCTGTTGCTCGGCCCACTGATTGGTTCGGCAGTCGGTGAGTGGTGGGCACGCCAAGATTTGCTGAAGGCCGGTAAAGTCGGCATCAGCACCTTTATCGGTTTTATTCTTGGTGTAGTCGCCAAAGTCGGCTGTGCACTGGCGATTGTGATGACGCTGGCTGTGATGGGTATTGTGAGTTTATTCTAAGCAAACCAAACAAAGCGGCAGAACGGAATAATGTCCGTTCTGCCGCTTTGTTTGATCTAAACTTAATCAGCTTTCACTTTTGCCGGAGTCAACACCACCGCATTTTCTTTATCGGCTAGTTTTTCTTGTAACTCGGGCAGAATGGTCATCCCGGCTTGGCGTTTTAACAACACCACTCCATAAGCCGCCGCCGCATGCGGCCACCAGCGGTTGCCAGCGGCTTCCATAAAGTGCCAGCGTCGCAGGGCGCGCTCGCTGTTCACCGGCGGTACGTAAGCCATAAAACGCCCGCTTTCAATGGTGAAACCCAAATCGGCAACATGGCGTTTTAACAAGGGCAACGGCAGACATTGGCGGGGGTGCGGCAGTTGTTTACCGTCGAAACATTTACCCAGCCGCCAGAGTGAATGCGGATTGAAACCGCTTAACAACACACGACCGCCCGGTTTCAGGCAGCGCCAGCTTTCTGCCAATACCTGATACGGCGTATCGCTGCATTCGAGAATATGCGGCAAAATCAGCAAATCCAAGCTGGCATCGATCCACGCCATCGCTTCAGGTGCCATTCGCACATCTTCAGGCACTTGTATGATGCTGCATGAAGGCAACAAATCCCAACCTGGCATGCCGAACTGCGCCGATGCGCCCAACAGGCCGTATCGTTTGGTGAGCGCGCCGAAAAACATTTTTTCCTGCTGCGCTAGATAAATGCCTAGGTTGGATAGTTCAAGCCATTGATTTATTGTTGAATGATTCAATTTAATCCTATGTACTTCTAAAGGGTGTTCATTTCAAGGTCTTTATCGCGCTCATGGTATCACCGAATATCGGATGAAGGCCGAAAATGATAAAACATTGAAAAACTTTACGGTTATGTAATCTTGACGGTCACAAGCAAGCTCAAGTACCATCTATAAGGTTAAACATCAGATTATTTAAAAAAATATCATGGCATCTTTGAAAACCCTTACGCTGGCAGTGGCCGGCCTAACTGCTTCCGCAACCGTTTACAGCCAGACTTATTCCCCCAGCCAAATC
>CALFOA010000409.1 GCA_937919795.1 uncultured Neisseria sp. | reverse complement strand
AGCGTGGCTTGGCCTTGCTCGTTCAATAACTGCCAATGGGTTTGGCCGCCGGTGATGCACTGATGTTGTAGCAATTCGTTTGGGTGCGCAGGTGTGCCGAAACGTGCCAAATAATCGGCGCCGGCGCAGAATTGGTTTTGAAACTCGTCAACCTGCTTGGCGATAATGCCGTCCAAATCCGCCAACTGCCCGAAGCGCACCGCCACATCAATATGCTCGGCAATCATATCGACTTTGCGGTCTTGAAAGCTGATGTTCAGTTTTAATTTAGGGTATTGTTTTTGCAGGCTTAACAGCTTCGGCAGTATGCGGTTTCTGCCGTAAGCGGTGGGCAAATCAATGCGGATTTCCCCCATTACCTCTTGGCGTTCATTGCTCAACAGGCTTTCGGCCTGTTCCAGCTCACTCATCATCCGTTGGCAGCCAGCCAGCCATACCTCGCCTTCCCGCGTGAGCGTTAATTTGCGGGTGGAACGGTGAAAGAGTTGTGTATTCAGCCGTTTTTCCAAGCGGGAAATGTTTTTGCCGACGGCGGAGCCGGTTAAATTCAGGCGCTCGCCTGCTTTGCTGAAACTTCCTGTTGCCACCACGGTTAAAAATTCTTCGATACCTGAAAAATGATGATTCATGCGGATACCTGTTTATTATGGAATTAAATTCCAGAGTAATTGAAATTTTACCATCTTAATCAATTTGTAGGAATGTATATAATCGGCGCATTACATTGAAACCGAATGGAAACACACTCATGCAAAACCGCATTTGCCAGATATTGAATATTGAAAAACCCATCGTACAAGGCCCGCTTTCTTGGTTGACAGACGCTAAATTAGTCGCCGCCGTCAGCAATGCCGGCGGTTTGGGCGTATTGGGGCCGAACGCCGGTTTAACCGCCGAAACTGCCGTGACCACGCCCGAAGCAACCGCCGAAAAAATGCGCGAAGAAATCCGCAAAACCCGCGCCTTAACCGATAAACCGTTTGCGGTGAACCTGATTCCCACGCCCGAAAATGATGTGTGGACACCGCCGATGCTGGAAGTGATTAAACAGGAAAAAGTGCCGGCAGTGGTGTATACCGGCTATGGCGAAGGGGCGGTGATTCCCGCTTTGTTTGCCGAACTCAAGCAAGCCGGGATTAAGATTTTGTACCGCGATTTAAACCCGACCCCGGAAAACACCCGCCTTGCCGAACAAGCGGGGGCGGATATTATCGTGGTAACCGGTTTTGATGAGGGCGGCACCTTACCGGGCACGGCCTTGGGCACCTTTTCCATTGTGCCGCTGATTGCCGATTCAACCGCTCTGCCCGTGATGGCGGCAGGGGGCATTAGCGACCGCCGTACCGCCAAAGCCGCCTTGGCCTTGGGCGCAGAAGGTTTGTTTGCCGGTTCACTATTTTTGTCTACTCAAGAGAGCCGCATGCACGCCGATGTGAAACAGCAATTGGTACAGGCCAATGGCTTGGATTTATTACTGTTCCGCACTCTGCCCGATTATTACCGCTCGTTGCCCGGCAAATTTGCCCAAAACTTGGTCAACATGGACAAAAACGGCGCCAGCAACGAAGAATTAGGAAAAGCCATGGGCGGCTTGCGCGGCCTGCGCATTGGTATGCTGGAAGGCAACAGTGATGAAGGCTATATTTCTTTAGGAACCGGTATCGGCGCGATTCATGCGGTGCAAACCGTTGCCCAAGTGGTGGATGAATTGATGGTTGGTGTGTCGTGAGGATTTAACAATGCCTGTCTGAAATGCGTTTCAGACAGGCTTTTGAATGACGGCAACGCTTGCTAATCCTGCCCCGGCCCATGATCAAACTTCGTCCCTTTACCAATCGCATAAAATTGTCCGCCTGCCACATAATGCACGGTGCGTAATTCGTCAGGGGCGGTATCAAACGTCCAATGTCTGCCGTCAAACACACGGTCGTCCGCCCATGCCGCTACGATTTCGCCCATAAAGGAGTCATAGTTCTGTTCTTGCTGCGGATTTGGAATCACTTTACACACTAAATAACCTGCACTGCCTTCCACCATTGGAATATCGAATTCCTCTTGATAAAACAGAGGCAGATTGTCCAGCTTATTCGGTATGGTATGTTTACTGTGTTCGCCTACGTATAACACTGTTTCCATTTGCTGAACGGTTGGGATATGCACAATAAAGTAACCACTTTTCTCAACTAACTGGCGTGTGTAGGCTTGTGTGCCGATATAGGCAATCACTTTATTCGGACCGCCCAATCCCACCCAAGCGGCGGCCATTACATCTGCATCGTCGTTGTGTTTGGCGGAAAGCATGGTGGTGGAACCCAGCTGTAATAAACGGTAGGCTTTGCTTAATTCAACAGGTTTAACTGCCATTTTATGTTCCCCAAATGTTTAAAAAAACGTTTCGTTAATATCCAATTTCGCCAATGCGTTAGTGATGTCTGCCAACTCTTGCGCGCTTAATTCAACTTCCGCGCCTTTAAAGTTTTCTTCCAGACGATGCAGTTTAGTGGTGCCCGGAATCGGCACGATATAAGGTTTTTGCGCCAACCCCCAAGCCAGTACCACCTGTGCCGAAGTAGCATTTTTGGTGGCGGCTATTTGAGCTATCAAATCCAATAAGGCTTGGTTTTGCGCCATCACTTCGGGCTTGAAGCGCCCCATCATTCCGCGGAAATCGCCTTCCTGATATTCGGTGTTTTGTGCCACTTTACCGCTTAAAAAACCATTGCCGAGCGGGCTGTACGCCATAAAGCCGATACCCAATTCATCACACATCGGGAACAAATCCTGCTCGGGTTTGCGCCACATCATGGAATATTGGTCTTCAATGGCGCTGACGGGGCACACTGCATGAGCGCGGCGGATATAATCCGCAGGTGCATTGGAAATTCCCCAATATTTAATTTTTCCTTCGGCAATCAACGCTTTCATGGTTTGCGCAACCACTTCCGGTTCCACCTTTGGGTCAACACGATGTTGATAGAACAGATCGATGTAATCTGTCTGTAAACGCTGCAATGAACCGTCCAACTGCTCGCGAATAGAAGCGGGGCTGCTGTCCAACACCGGCACCGGCTGACCGTCCACCAGTTCCATATCCAACACGCCGAATTTGGTGGCAATCACTACCTGATCGCGATGATCTTTCAGCGTATTGCCTAATAATTCTTCATTTTCAAAACCGTAAATCGGTGCGGTATCAAACAGATTACAGCCCAATTCGATGGCTTTATGAATCAGCGTTGTCATCGCTTGGCGATCCACGGGCTTGCCATAACCGTGATCCATCCCCATACAGCCCAGCCCCATTTCCGAAACCAGCAAACCTTGGCTGCCTAACTTTCTCATTTTCATCGTAATCTCCTTACGCTTCGTATTCTGAATAGACGGATTATATCGCTGGCTTCATTGCAGATTAATCATTAAAATCACAAGACAGTATTGCTAATTTCACAATAATTATGAACAAACTTGACGCCCTCAAATTTTTTATCACTGCCGCTGAAACCCTGAATTTTCGTGAAGCGGCGGTGAAGCTAGCCATTTCGCCGTCGGTGGTCACGCGCACTATTGCCGAGCTGGAAAACCAACTCGGCGAACCGCTGTTTAAACGAAACACCCGCTCGATTACGCTAACCAGCTTCGGCGAACTGTTTTTGCCCAAAGCCAAACGCCTGCTGGAAGATTCCGACACCCTGTTTCAGACGGCAAAAGACGATAACGAAATGAAAGGCGTTGTACGCATTACCTTGTTCCGCTTGCCTAATCATGAGCAAATTTTGTACGAATTATTGACCGCACTTCGCCCTTATCCCGAACTGTTTATCGATTGGCGCTTGGATATGATGCGGCTTGATACCGTCGAGCACCGCATTGACATCGGCATCCGCGTCGGGCGCGAACCCAATCCGAATTTCATCATCAAGCCGATTGCCCGGGTTCAGCATATCTTCGTCGCCGCCCCCGATTTGCTGGAACGCTTGGGCGCACCGAAAGATTTTGCAGACCTGCGCCAACGCTATCCGTTCAGCGGCTTAATCAATCCTGAAACCGGCAAAGTGTGGGAATTTATGCTCGACGGCGTGAATACTTTTCTGCCCCGCCATCTCGAATTTTTCAGCACCGACCCCGACACGCAAATTCAGGCGGCACTGGCAGGAAGAGCAGTGGTACAAGCCAGCGATTTGGCCTGTAAGGAATACTTGGCAAGCGGCAGATTGGTAAAAGTTTTACCCGACATTCAGCAGGAAAAATGGCAGCTTTATCTGTACCGCCCTTATCAGACAATTACCCCGAAACGGGTGATGAAGGTGTTTGAAGTGTTGGAAGGGGTTTTACGGAAACACCTTGGGTAAAGAGAATGCCTTTAATTCTTCCTGCGTAATCCGCAATCCTTCGTGCCGTTTCAACTGTTCCAACAAGTAATCCAGCGTGATCCGTACCCGTTGGGCAAGCAGGGTTCGATGTGGAAATAGGATATTTAACGATAGTTTAAGCGGCTGATAGCTGTCATTCAAAATGGTAACCAGTTCGCCGTTTTGTAAATACGGCAAGGCGAGATAAACAGGCAGTTGTGTAATCCCAAAACCTTGCACTGCGGCTTGGGTTTGCATTTCTGCATCGGTTAAAACCAAATGGGGTTGAGCATGAAGAAAATGCACATTATCGCCTTGTTCATTGAATGTCCAAGGTTGCAGTTTGCCATTGGGCAGGCGGGTCATGAGCAACTGATATTGCGGTAAATCTGCCATATTTTTCGGTACGCCTTGCCTTTTTAAATAGGCGGGCGAAGCGACTAAACAAGTCTGTATCATACCGATATGGCGGGCAACTAATGAACCTTCGCTAGATTCACCGACCCGCAACACAAAATCAAATCCGGCTTTAATAAAATCAATGGCTTTATTGTCAAAATCCAGTTCCAAATGAATTTTTGGATAAGCTTCATTAAAGGATTTAAGCAGCGGAAAGACTAAATTCCGTCCCACCACATTCGGCATACTAATGCGTACATTTCCTGCAATTTCCTGCGGTTCGGCAAGGGTGATTTGATTGACCGCCTCTTCCAATAAAGCCAGAGCTTTCTTGCTTTCGGCGTAAAAAACCTGTCCTTCTTCCGTCAAACTCAGGCTGCGCGTAGTGCGGTTGAATAAACGCACGTTGAGTGCCTGTTCCAACAATGCGACGTTTTTACTGACTGCGGCCGGCGTGAGATCCAACGCCTCTGCGGCGGCACTGAAACTGCCGAATCGGGCAGCATGGGTGAATGAGATTAAATGTTTAAAGCGGTCTGTTTTATTCATTCCGGGTAATTTTCAAAAAATAGTTGAAAGTTATTTTCCTATTATGCCATTTTTAAAGCCAAATGAAAGACGGATAATACACTCAAACAACAACATGACAGGTGAACAAAATGAAAAAACTACTGATTTTAGTTGGTGCAGGAAAAGGTTTGGGCAATGCAATCGCAAAAGAATTTGCCTCTCACGATTTCCGTGTGGCATTGATTGCAAGAAATGCAGAAAATCTGACCGCTTACCGCCAAGAATTTCAAGCCCTTGGCTATGAGGTGATGACCCAAGTCGGTGACGCACTGTATCCCGAAACCTTGACCAAAGCCATTAACGCCATTCAAGCAGAATGGGGAACCTGCGATGCGTTGGTATATAACGTCGGCATCACCGAATTGGACAATGACCGTCCAATTACTAATGAGCTATTGATGCAACGCTATCAAATTGATGCGGCAAGTGCTTATCATTGCGCAATGCTGGTTGCCACGCCTGAATTTGCGGCAAAACAAGGGGCAATCATTTTTACCGGTGGCGGTTTTGCCAAAACATTCCAGCCGATTCTTGCCTTGAAACCTTTGTGTATAGATAAAGCGGCACTGAATGCAATGAACATCGTCTTGCACCACTTACTCGCCCCTCAGGGGATTTTTGTCGGCAGCGTATTGGTCAGCAACGTGATTCAGCCGAACGATCTGAAATACGCCCCTGACGTTATCGCCAAAGCCTATTGGAAAATGTATTGCGAACGTGATGAATTTGAACTGCTTTATTAGGAGGATATATGCAACGGTTTGAACAAAAAACGGCATTAGTGACAGGCGCGGGAACAGGTATCGGGCAAGCCATAGCTGTTCGCCTGGCACAAGAAGGTGCAAGCGTGTTGGTGGTGGGCAGAACCGAAAAAACATTGCAAGAAACGACCGCACTTCATCCGAATATCGCTTACGCGGTAGCGGATATTGAAAAGGATGACGATTTACAAAAAATCGTTCAACAGCTAAACCAAAAATATGGTGGTCTGGATATTCTGATCAATAACGCAGGCTGGGCGCCCGTTACCCCGATTTCAGAAGTCAAAATCGAGGAATACGACAAAGTTTTCGGTATTAACGTGCGTACGTTGGTCAATTTAACCTTGCAGTGTCTGCCCATGCTTAAAGCCCGCAAAGGCAATATTATCAATATGTCCAGCGCGATTTGTCGCAACCATTTGCCGAATATGTCTATGTACGCAGGCACCAAAGCAGCGGTGGAGATTTTTACTAAAATCTGGGCGAAAGAATTAGGTGCAGACGGCGTGCGTGTGAACAGTATCAGTGTCGGGCCGATTGAAACGCCGATTTACAATAAAACCGATTTATCCAATGACGGCATTCAAGCTCATATCGACCGCATTCGCCAGACGATTCCACTCGGCGCATTCGGCAAATCCGAAGATGTAGCCAATGTCACCGCATTCCTTGCTTCCGATGAAGCGCGTTTCATTACGGGTTCCGATTATAGCGTGGATGGCGGATTTGGAGCGTGAGTGATAAAAATGCGCTTAGAATAAGGCGAGTGTATTGATAAATAAAGGCGGATTGTTTTTGAGAAGTAAAGGGAAAAATGCCTGTCTGAAAACGAACGCAGTGAGTTTCTGCGAAGCTAAAACGAGCTTGCGAGTTTCTGCGAAGCTAAAACGGTTTCAGACAGGCATTAAGTATGCGTATTTATCCCAAAGCGATTTCCCGATTTTCCTTCAAAAAACCAATAAACGCCTTAACCACTGCCGATTGATGTCGGTGCGGCAAATACAGAGCATAAGTCGTATAGCTTGCCGAAGACGGATAATCCGCCAAAATCGGCACCACTTCACCCTGTGCAATCAATTCTTTAGCGGTGTATTCCGAGATAAAACACAGCGCCCGCCCTGTTTTAGCAAGGTGAATGATTGCCGAATTGTCGTTGGATAAAAACGTACACGGCACATCCAGCGATTGATTTTTGCCTTGTTGATTTTGCCATTCAAACGCCATACTTTTTTGCCCCAAACGCCCGAAGCTGGCGCAAGGGAAGTTGAGCAAATCTTGCGGCGTTTGCGGTTCGCCGAATTTTTGAATAAATTCACGACCGGCAACCCATGCCCCGCTAAATTGCATCATCGGCATCGCAATCACGTTTTCGGTATGCAAATCCCCCGAACGAAAAGCCACATCAACGCCGTCCGCCACCAAATCCACCACCCGTTCAGTCGCTTGGCAATACACTTGCACATCAGGAAAGCGTTGCTGAAAAGCCAGCACCATTTCCCAAATATGGTCGGCAGCAATGGTAGTGGAAATCCGTAGCACCCCACCCAAAGTCTGCTTGTCGGATTGCAAATTGCGCTCGGTATGCAGCAGATTATCAATATTCAAATACACCTGCTCATAAAACAACTGCCCTTGCGCAGTGGGCTTTACGCCGGTTTTATAGCGGTCAAACAGTTGGATATTCAGCGATTGTTCCAGCAGTTTGATTTGTCGGCTGATGGTAGCAATCGGCACATTGAGTTCATCACTTGCCTTGGATAGACTGCCTGCTTGCACGGTGGCGACAAACAGGCGGACGGCGTTTAAATCCATTTTAAATTCTCATATTTGGAAATTAGGTTTTTATTTTACGACATTCCATATCAAATTTGAATGACGTAAACTAGCCGTTATTCACCAATGATGAGAGATAAACCCATGAGCACTTTAGACTTTGCCACCACCGTCCGCGCCCGCCATTCTGTGCGCCAATTTTTACCGACACCGATGACCAACGCCCAAATCCGTGAAATCGCCGAAGATGCCCGCCGTTCGCCGTCATCCACCAACACCCAGCCGTGGAGCGTGCATATCGTGTCGGGCGAAACCATGACACGGCTGAAAAAACGCATTATGGAAAAATTTGAACAAGGCGAATTTCGTTCCGATTTTGTCTATGACCAAAGTAAATTTGGCGGCATTTACGAACCCCGTTGGCGTGAATTTTATAAAGCGATGTTTGCCGCCAACGGCGTAACCCGTGATGACACCGAAGGCCGCAGTAAAATCACTCGCAAAAATGCTGAATTTTATGGCGCACCACACGCGGCTTTTTTGTTTATGCCGGATGTAGGCGAAGGCAATGTGAATGCCGCTTCCGATATCGGTATGTATTCGCAAACCTTTTTGCTGTCGCTCACCGCTCGTGGTTTTGGCGGTATTCCGATGTTGTTTTTAGCGATGTTTGCCGATGTGGTGCGTGAAGAATTAGGCATTTCGCCCGATCTCAAACTGCTGCACGCCATTGCCTTCGGTTATCCTGATCAAGACGCCGCTATCAATCAATTCCGTTCCAATCGGGCAAGCGTTGATGAGACGGTTACTTTTTATGAGTAAGTACATCAACAAAAAGGAGCATTGACATGAGTTATATCCCGCCCAAAATTTGGACAAACCATAAACAAACAGGCAATTTATTTACCGATTCCAGCCGTATGGTTACGGGTGCAAGATTTGAACAGACATTGCCTGTCGGCAAAAATCCATTACAACTTTATACGCTCGGTACGCCATCGGGTTTAAGGGTGCATATCCTGCTTGAAGAATTGGCAGAATTAGGTGTAGCCGATGCCAAATTTGATGCTTATGCGATTAATATTGGAAGTGGCGAACAATACGGCTCGGATTTTGTCGCGATTAACCCAAACGCCAAAATCCCTGCTTTGGTGGATTACTCTGCCAATCCGCCGGTTAAATTGTTTGAATCGGATGCGATTTTGCAATATTTGGCAGAAAAACATCAGCAATTTATCCCCACAAGCCCTGAACAACGTGCGACTTGTATAAGTTGGCTATTTTGGCAAACAGGTTCTTCGCCTTATGTGGGCGGCGGATTTGGGCATTTCTTTGCCTTTGCTCCTGAAAAACTGGAATATCCGATTAACTATTTCACCCTTGAAGTCAAACGCCAATTGGATTTGCTCAATAAGTATTTGGCGGATAAAAGCTATTTTTGCGGTGATGAATACAGCATTGCCGATATGGCGGTGTGGACGTGGTATGGGCGTTTAGCCTTGGGTCAAGTGTATGGCTCGGGCGAGTTTTTGCAAGTGGACAACTATCCACATTTACAGCGTTGGGCGAAACAGATTGCCTCACGCCCTGCGGTGCAACGTGCGATGAGATTGCCGTTACAGCCGATTGCTTGATTTTTTGTACCGCAGTGTGAAATCAGTGATTTAGGATTGAATACAAGGTTTTGTGTAAGCAATCATTGTTTTTTAACCTTCAAATGCCTGTCTGAAACAAACGAAGTAAGTTTCAGACAGGCATTGTGATAAGCAACTCAATCTTCTGCCGCAAATCCCGCAAACTTTTCCCCATACAACATCAATTCCAACCCAGCCGCCGCAATATTGGCGTCAATCACTTTCCAAACTAGTTGAAGTGCCTGCACGCTGTCGATACCGTAAATTTGAAAACAGATGTCCTCCCCCGCCCCGACAATGCGGTAAGGGCAAGCCCATTCGCCTTCCGGCATTTGAAACGGTTTGCCGATAAACACATCAACCGTTTCGCTCGGCCTGCCCGCCACTTCAAAAGCACGGTGGGCGATGGCGGTTTCAAGGGTAAGTTTTTCGGTCATGGTGGTTTCCTTTTTGGATTCTGTAAAAGTGGCAATTAATGATAGGCTAAGATGGTTTTAGCTTTGCAGCAACTCGCAAGCTCGTTTTAGCTTCGCAGAAACTCACTTCGTTCGTTTTCAGACGGCCTCCCCCATTTTCCCCGCCAACCATTGGGCAAAACTGTTCACTACCGGCACCGCGCCCCTATTTTTGTAATACAGCAGCGAAAGCGTGGAATCGGGAATCTGCCAATCGCTTAACACCTCCATCAATTCAGGGTAACGCTTCGCCGAAGTGGTGAACAGCATTCCGATGCCCACGCCTTGCTCAATCAGCTTTTCCACCAGCAAAAAGTCATTACCGGCCACGGCGGCCATCGGCATGATTTCTACCGTTTGCCGCTGTTTTTGAAAACGCCAAGGCAAGGTCAGGCTTTGGGCGACCAGTTGGTGCCGATAAAGATCGTTGGGGCTTTGCGGCGCGCCGTATTGCTGCAAATAGGTTTGCGACGCGAAGATGCCGAAGCGCAGTTTAGTCAGCGGTTTGGCGACCACATGGTCGTTTTCAATCGCACCCGCCCGTATCGCGATATCGAAGCCGTCTTGAATCATGCCGATTTTTTGTTGGGTGAGCTGAATATCCAGCCGCACTTCGGGGTAGGCGCTCAGGTATTCGGGCAACAGCGGTGCCAGCAAAGGATGGTACACATCGCCGGCAATCGATAAGCGCAGCAAACCGCTGGGGTGTTTCAGGTTTTCCTGCACACTTTCCAGCGCCTGCTGCGCCTGTTGCAGCATATTTTGGCCGTGCTCGAAAAAGCGTTTGCCCACTTCGTTCAGGCTCACGCCTTTTTTGCCGCGGTTCATCAACTGCGTACCCAAGGCCGATTCCAGCTCGGTCAGGCGGCGGCTGAGGCGGGAAACGGGAATGCCGGTCAGCTCGGCCGCACGGCTTAAGCTGCCCGCCTGCACCACCATCACCAATAAGCGGATGTCGTCTAAGCTCACCTTTTTCATTTTATCTTTCTATTTTTGCAAAATTAATTTTGAAAATTGTATCTTGTTGCAAATTTAGAAACAATTAAAATGCACTCATCAACAACGAAACCGCCAGGAAATATTTTTATGCAAACCGTTTTACACACCGCAGAGAGCCGCGGCAACGCCCATCACGGCTGGTTACAAAGCCGCCACACCTTCAGTTTTGCCGATTATTACGACCGCAACCGCATGAATTTCGGCGTGTTGCGCGTGATTAACGACGACCAAGTGGCCGGCGGGCAAGGCTTCGGCACCCACCCGCACCGCGATATGGAAATTATTTCCATCCCGCTGGAAGGCGATTTGGCGCACAAAGACAGCATGGGCAACGGCAGCATCATCCGCCAGGGCGATGTGCAGATTATGTCGGCCGGCACCGGCGTGACCCACAGCGAAATGAACGCCAACGCCGATCAAGCCGTGAAATTTCTGCAAATCTGGGTATTAACCCGCAAAAACGGCGTGGAACCGCGCTATCAGCAAATCCGCATTGCCGATGAAGCACAACCCAATGATTTTCAGCAAATTGTGTCGCCCCACGCCGACGACGCCGGTGTATGGATTCACCAAGACGCTTGGTTTTCATTGGCCAAGTTTTCAGACGGCCTCAGCAAACCTTATCAGGTAAAACGCGCAGGAAACGGCGTGTATGTATTTGTGATTAAAGGCAAAGCCAAAATCGGCGATATCGAATTAAACGAGCGCGACGGCTTGGGCGTATGGGATACCGACAGTTTTGAAGTCACCGCCGTGGGCGATGCCGAGATTTTGTTGATGGACGTGCCAATGGATGTGGCCGCCGCTACCCATCAGGCTTGATTGAAACGTTTATGTTGATAAAACAAATGCCTGTCTGAAAACGAGCTTGTGAGTTTCTGCGTAGCTAAAGTTTTTTTCAGACAGGCATTTCTTATCATTTCAAATCACTACCCATAAGCCGTAGCAACCGCCAGCCATGTTTTCTAAAACGGCATCCACTATTCTTCCAACATCTTCAAAAATGCCCGCACACTCAAACATTGCACGCCTTCAAAAGTGTTTCCTTCAAATTCGTCCATCGTCACCACATATTTCGGGTAGTTGTCCTGAATTTTCAGCAAATTGCCAAATTCGCGCTCCAGCGTTTTTTCTTCGTTGATGGTGAGCGTGGCTTGTACATAAATCCGTTCGCCGTTTTTTTCTGCAACAAAGTCGATTTCTTGGCTGTTCAGCCCGCCGATTTTGACATCGTAACCCGCGATTTGCAGATGGTTGAAAATCGTGTTTTCCAACAACTTGCCGCGATCTTGCGCCCGATAGCCGATGAGCGCATTGCGCAAGCCTAAATCTTCGAAATAGTATTTTTCGCCGATTTCAAAAACACGTTTTCCTTCAATATCATAGCGAGGCACTTTGTGGATAAGAAAGGCGTTGGCAAGATATTCTGCGTAGTTTTGCACTTGCGTAGTGTTGGCGGAAATACGCTGTGATTTGAGGAAATCACTGATTTTTTTGGCAGAAAACAGATTGCCGATATTGCTGGCCAGAAATTGGGTAAGCTGCTCCAAAAATTGTACGTTCCGCAAAGCATAGCGGTTCACAATATCGCGCACGGCGATGGTGGAATAAATGTTGCGCAGGTATTCGAATATGATATGGTCTTGCAGCGGTAAGTCTTTCAAATAGGGTAAACCGCCATATTTCAAGAATTGCGACATCGCTTGATCGCTGTCTTCCAACTGCATAAATTCCAAAAACTCAAAGTAAGCCAGCGAGTGAACGTTGATTTCAACCGCCCGCCCGCTCAATGCGCCCGCAATATCGCGTGACAACAGATGGGCATTGCTGCCCGTACAATACAAATCCAGCTCCTCATCCAAAAGCAGAGAGCGCAGCGCGGCTTCAAAATCAGCAATCTCTTGAATTTCATCAATAAAAACGTAATTTTTTACACCGCTCTTCTTTTCAGCCAATACATACTCAGCAAGCTCTTGCGCGGTTTTTAAATGTGAAAAAGCCAAGTCTTCTTTGTTGATATAAATGATATGGGCAGATGTATCGTTGGCTTGAATTTCCTGCATAATTTGGAACAGCAAATAGCTTTTGCCCACCCGGCGCTGCCCGGTAAACACTTTAATCAACGATTTGCCGATAAATGGACGCACCCGCTCCAAATAGCGTTTGCGGTAGATTAGATCTTTTTTCATGGCTCACTCCATAGAAACTATGGAGCAAACTTTACCACAAACTGATAAAAATTTCATACATAGTTGAAATTTTTTTGAATTTGTGAAAAATTTCAAACATAGATAAAAATGCCTGTCTGAAAGTTTTTTTCAGACAGGCATTGCTAATATGCTCAACTCACCACCAATAAGTCGGATACCGCCGTCCGCCCAAATTATTGTAAACCAGCGCCACCGCCACCAAAATCAGCGAACCAGCCAAGGTCGGCATTAGCAAAAAATCCCAGCCGGCTCCGGCCAGCATCACAATCAGCGGATTAGAACCTGCGGGCGGGTGCGGCATACGAGCCAATAGCATCAACGCAATCGCTGTTCCTACCGCCAGCGCCATTGCCCACCAGCTTACACCGAAAATGGCTAAAAACACCAAGCCCGTCAGCGTGGCGATAAAATGCCCGCCGATCACATTGCGCGGCTGCGCGAACGGGCTTTGTGGATAGGCAAACACCAACAAGCAGCTGGCGCCGAACGAACCCAAAATCAACGTCTTATGCAGAGAAAAATGTGCGAAGGCAAACGCCGCCGTTGCCAAAGCCGCACCCAACCAAGCCAGCGCAATCCCGCGCCACGGCAGCCGCGCGGGGCAAGTTTCGTAAGGCTGAAATAATTTTTTTGGTGTACTCATGATGCTTATCCTTATAAAATATACCGAACGGTATATCTCAAATAGTACACCGTTCGGTATAGTCAAACAAGGAAAAGTATGGACACCCGCCAAAAAATCATCCTCACCGCTTATGAAACCTTTTACAAACAAGGCTTTCACGCCTGCGGTGTTGAATTACTCGCCCAGCAGGCAGGCATCACCAAGCGCACCCTTTACGCCCATTTCGGCAGTAAAGACGGCCTCATCGCCGCCGTATTGGACTACCGCCATCACGACTTTGTCGAGCGCATGCAAACCGCGCTAAACCGGCAGCCGGAAAGCCAAACCGTTGAAGCTTATCTACAATTTATCGCCGATTGGACGCACGAAACCGATTTCTGCGGCTGCCTGTTCCTGCACGCCTGCGCCGAATACACAGACCCCGACAGCGAGCCACACCGCACCGCGGCCGCCCACAAACACCAAATCCGCCAAATCCTGCAACAACGGCTGCACACTGCCGGTGTGGACAACGCCGTCACCACCGCCAACCATGCTTTTCTGATCGGCGAAGGCATGATCGCCGCCGCGCAGGCAGGGCAAGGCGATGCGGTACGGGCGTTTCAGAATACCTGAAACCCTGTTTACACAAAGGAATGCCTGTCTGAAAGTTTCAACTGCATAAAACTTTCAGACAGGCATTTCAGACGGCCTTAACCTGCCCTACCCGCTTCTCAAACAAAGAATTTTTGCAAACCCTTGCTTGCATTAAATCAGATTGAAAAGAGCCATCTTTAGCTTGAGCACCCGATAAACATTTTTTCCAACGAAAAAATGTAATCTACCCACACTTTTTCGTTGGAAAAAATGTGATGTTTGCCGGAAATAGTAACCAAATACTTTCAGAAAAATCGCCATGCAACGCAAGCAAGCCGTGATTCCGATTGAAGTGAAAGTCTATGTGAAACAGTTTCAGCCGGAACATATCAGGCTTTCTATGGCGGACTATCGGTAACAAGATTGGTTGGTAAACGCGACGTTGTATGGGGGTTCTATTTTAGGAAACAAATAACTTTTCAGACGGCCTATTGATTTAGTAAAACAGTAGTTTAATGAAAAAAGCCTGTCTGAAAAAAGTGAGCTTTTGAGAAGCTACCAAATCTTTCAGACAGGCATTTAAATAATAAAAACGCGTGGCGTAAGCTATACGACTACACCCTACCGCTCGAATAGGCATTTGATGCAGGCTACGCTTGCTTCCTTTGCCAGTATTGACTGACGGCAATCAAACC
>CALFOA010000408.1 GCA_937919795.1 uncultured Neisseria sp. | reverse complement strand
GATGAAGGCATGGTCGACCTACGTCGCGCCGGTTTATTGAAGGTTATGAGCGGACTCACTTCTCTGGAAGAAGTACTTGCCGGTACAAATGATTAATGAATATTTGATTTATATAACGATATAGCACAACATTAGGGTAAAAAAACATGGCTACAAATTCAAGCAGCTTCGGGGGACGCAGTAAAGACAAGGGTAAACGCTTTACCTTCGAAGGCAAAAATACACTTACCGACCAAATCGTCCGCGGCGAAGTAGTCGCTAAAGATGAAGAAGATGCGCGCAAAAAACTTCAACGCCGCAGCATCAAACCATTGCGTGTCAGCAAAGTTAAAAATACACGCAAACGCAAAATCACCCAAGAAGACATTACCGTTTTCACCCGCCAGCTGGCTACCATGATGAAAGCCGGCCTGCCTTTGATGCAAGCCTTTGAAATCGTGGCGCGCGGCCACTCCAACCCCTCGATGACTCAATTGCTGATGCAGGTTAGATCTGATGTGGAACAAGGTAGCTCTATGGCTGCGGCGTTCAGCAAACATCCCAAATATTTCGACCGCTTCTATTGCAACTTGATCGGTGCTGGTGAGGCAGGCGGTGTATTGGAATCCTTGCTGGATAAACTGGCACTCTACAAAGAAAAAACCCAAGCCATCAAGAAAAAAGTGAAAAGCGCGCTAACCTACCCGATTTCGATTGTGGTGGTAGCTATCGTCTTGATTATGGTAATGATGATGTTCGTGTTGCCGGCCTTTAAAGAGGTATACGAAGGCATGGGAGCAGAATTACCCGGCTTAACCCAAATCATGATGACCATTTCCGATTTCTTCGTTAAATGGGGCTGGCTGATGATTTTGATTATGATCGGTAGTACTGTCGCCTTCATCAAAGCCGTGAACAAATCACCTAAATTACAACGCCGCGTTGATGCTTGGCTGCTGCGTACCCCCATCTTCGGCGCTATTGTGCGCAAAGCTACCATTGCTCGTTGGGCGCGTACCACTTCCAGCCTGTTTGCCGCCGGTGTACCGCTGGTAGAAGCTTTGGATTCAGTAGCCGGTGCGGCCGGTAATATTCTTTATGAAGAAGCCACCCACGATATCCGCGCCAAAGTAAACCAAGGTCTGTCACTCACTTCCAGCATGCAGAGTACCGAATTATTCCCCAATATGGTATTGCAAATGACTTCCATTGGTGAAGAATCCGGCTCGCTGGATGACATGTTAAACAAAGCGGCTGAATTTTACGAAGATGAAGTAGACAACTCCGTAGCCCAGCTTTCTTCGCTGATGGAACCGATCATCATGGTGGTACTCGGCTCAATTATCGGTGTGATTCTGGTGGCAATGTATCTGCCGCTGTTCAACCTGGGTAACGTAGTAGGTTAATGACTATGTCGATTCAAGGCTTTTACGCCCCGTTTGCCGTCCCGCTTGCCCTGATTTTTGGCTTGCTGGTCGGCAGCTTTCTTAATGTGGTGATCTACCGTATTCCCGTGATGATGGAAAAAGGTTGGACGCTGTTTGCCAAAAGCCATCTGGATATTCCGTTAACCGAAGAAGATCAAGCCGTTTTCAATTTGGCTCATCCTGATTCGCGCTGCCCCAAGTGCGGTACCGGTGTGAAACCTTGGCAAAATATCCCTGTGTTCAGCTATCTTTTATTGCGTGGCAAATGTGCGGGGTGCCACACACCGATCAGCCTACGTTATCCGATGGTAGAGATGCTCACCGCCTTGATGTTCGGCGCAGTAGCTTGGCAATATGGCTGGTCTTGGCTGACCTTGGGCGGTGTGATTTTTACCGCTTTTCTGATTGCCCTTACCTTTATCGATGCTGACACCCAATACCTACCGGATCAACTCACCCTTCCCTTGGTATGGCTGGGCTTGATTTATAACTTCAATGGCTCGTTCGTTTCGCTACAACAAGCCGTTTTCGGTGCCATTGCTGGCTATATGAGCTTGTGGCTGTTGAATTTTGCCCATAAAAAACTACGCGGTTTTGACGGCATGGGCGGCGGTGATTTTAAATTACTGGCAGCACTCGGTGCTTGGCTTGGCGCTTCAGTATTACCAATCGTGGTTTTTGCAGCGGCCTTAGTTGGCATTGTTGCCGCCTTGGTGATGAAAGCGGCCAAAAGCCAGCCGATTGCCTTCGGCCCTTGCTTGGCGATTGCCGGCTGGTTGGTGTTTGTGGCCAACGATAAGGTAAAAGCCGGGTTGAATATCTGGCTCAATTCGGCAGGATTATTATGACGGCCTGGATAGGCTTAACCGGCGGAATCGGCAGCGGCAAATCTCAAGTTGCTGCCGAATTCGCCGGTTTTAACATTCCGCTAATTGATACCGATGCCATCAGCCGTTCATTAACCGCCGAAAATGGTGAAGCCCTTTCTGCTATTTATGAAGCCTTTGGCGCAGAAGTATTCGAAACTCCGCAACGCTTGAACCGAGCTGCCTTACGCGAACGTGTATTCAACAATGCCTGTCTGAAAAATCTGTTGGAACACATTATGCTGCCGCTGATTCGATCGCACAGCCAGCAACAAATGGAACAATACAGCCAGTCGGCTTTCGGCATTATTGAAGTTCCTTTATTGGTTGAGAAAAAAGCCTTCCAAAAATTGGTCAACCGCATCTTGGTCATCGACAGTGATGATGCTCTACGTATCGAACGGGTCAAACAACGTAGCGGTTTGGATGAAGCGGAAATCAAACGCATTATGGCCAGCCAGGCCTCTCGTGAACAACGCTGGCGCGTAGCCGATGATATTTTACTGAATAACGGCAACTTGCCCGAATTGCAAGCCAAAGTGCATCGTTTGCATGCTTATTACACAGCTATTTTCAAACACGGCTCTTAAGCTACCTCTTCACCCGCCCCCTTGCTCTCTCGCTTATTCCCCATCTTCCCCGACGCCGATTTTCCTTATTCCAAACCGGAAAAGGTTAAAATTCTCCCTCTTTTGGTTATCAAAACTCATTACTCATGCAAAGAAAGCATATTTTGCTTACCTTGCTACCTATGCCTGTCTGAAAGCCTGTTTGCACAATCCGCAAAGTAGGCTACAATCCCCGTTACTCCTCAATTTTGACGTTGCATACAAAGGTTCCATTATGTTACAAGGCAGTTTGGTCGCCCTCATTACCCCCATGCACGAAGACGGCAGTATCGACTTTGAGCAATTAAACAATCTGATTGACTGGCACATTGAAAGCGGCACCGCCGCCATCGTTGCCGTCGGCACCACCGGCGAGAGCGCCACCTTGCCGGTCAACGAACACTTGGCCGTTATCGAAGCCACCATCAAGCACGTCAACAAACGCATTCCCGTTATCGCAGGCACCGGCGCCAACAATACTGCTGAAGCGGTTGAGCTTTCCAAAGCTGCCGAAGCTCTCGGTGCCGATGCCACCTTATCGGTTGTTCCCTATTACAACAAACCCTCGCAAGAAGGCATCTACCAGCATTTCCGCACCATTGCCGAAAATACTGCTATCCCGATGATTCTCTATAACGTGCCCGGTCGCACTGTGGTTAATATGAGCAACGACACCATTTTACGCTTGGCCGAAATTCCAAACATTGTCGGCGTAAAAGAAGCCAGCGGCGACATCGCCCGTGAAGTAGACTTAATCAACCGTGCCCCGGAAGGCTTTGCCGTTTACTCCGGCGACGATCCTACCGGCATGGCCTTTATGCTCTGTGGTGGCGACGGCGTGATCAGCGTAGCAGCCAACGTAGCACCCAAACTGTTTGCCGATATGTGCGACGCCGCTTTAGCAGGCAAATTACCCGAAGCCCGAGCCTTAAACCAACAATTGATTCCGCTCTACGATGTCATGTTTTGCGAGCCCAGTCCGGCCGCGCCGAAATGGGCGTGCAGCGTATTGGGCAAATGCGGCTCCACCGTGCGCCTACCCATCATTGAACTGAGCGAAGCCGGGCAGGTCAAAGTACGCGATGCCCTTATGGCCGCCCAACTGATTTAACCATAACAGGAGTCTGTATGAACCGTATGAAACCGGCCGTGTTGGCCATCGCCTTCCTCGGCCTGGCCGCCTGTTCCAGCAGCAAAGACCAACCTAAGCTAGATTACCAAACCCAAAACCGTAAAGTTGTTAATCTGGAAGTTCCGCCCGACTTAACCAACCCCAACCAAGGCAATCTTTACCAAGTGCCAGCAGGCAGCGGTTCAGTACGCGCCAGCGATTTAAAACGCGGCAACACACAACCGGCAGCCAATTCTGCTGTATTGCAAGAAATCCGCGGCGTACACCTTCAGCGTGAAGGTAGCCAGCGCTGGGTGGTGGTGTCCGGTAAACAGCCGGCTGAGTTGTGGCCGCTGCTGAAAGCTTTCTGGCAGGAAAACGGCTTTACCATCAGCTCGGAAGAGCCCGCTATCGGCCAGATGGAAACCGAATGGGCGGAAAACCGCGCTAAAATCCCGCAAGACGGTTTACGCAATATGTTTGAAAAAGTTGGCTTGGGGGGTATTTACTCCACCAGCGAGCGTGACCGCTTTACTACCCGTATGGAACGCGGCCAGAATGGTGATGTGAATATCTTCTTTGTTCACAAAGGCATGAAAGAAGTCTACGCCGATAGAAACAAAGACACCACCATGTGGGAGCCGCGTCCCAACGATCCGAATCTGGAAGCAGCCTTCTTGGGTCGCTTGATGCAATATCTCGGCGCAGATGAGCAGCAAGTGCAACAGCAGTTAGCACAGCAGAATACCGCCCCCTCTACCAGCCAATTGGCTAGAGTAGAAGGCGACAGCTTATTACTGGCCGGAGATTACAACCGCAACTGGCAGCGCACCGGCATGGCCTTGCCACGCATTGGTTTGAACGTCTTGGGTCAAAACACTGAGAAACATGCTTATTTGGTACAAGTTGCCCCGAATGAGGCCAGTGGCGGCGAGAAAAAACCCGGTTTCTTCAGCC
>CALFOA010000407.1 GCA_937919795.1 uncultured Neisseria sp. | reverse complement strand
TATGACGACCGGGATTCTTTTTATCCGAATCTCGCCAGCCGCTTGTGGAATGCGTATCACAAACATATCAGTAAAGATGGTAACTATAAGAAAAAACTGAAATATTCACGCTATCAAACCGAGATTGAGCAAAAGTTGGCGGCGCTGCCGGGCGGTAAGGCCGATTATGCTTTGTGCATCCGTGCCAACATTTATCCCAAAGAAATCATTGCCGCTATCCGCGCACATAGCGAAGTATGCGTGAATTACCAGTGGGACGGGGTAGATCGTTTCCCCGATATTTTGCAATATCTGGATTATTTCGACCGTTTTTTTGTGTTCGACGGCCAAGATCGGGCAAAATATCCGCAACACGGTTTTCTGCCGAACAGTAATTTTTATTTTGATTTTCCGCTGGAAAATACGGCGGCGGCTACGGGCAGAGTGTATTTTGTCGGCGGTTATGAAGCCAACCGCGAATCGGCTACCCGCACCTTTATCGAAACCGCGCGCGGCCTTGGTTTGCCGTTGGACTTTTATATTTATTGCAAAGACGAGCGCGCCCGTGCGGTTTTCGGTGATGAGGGAATAACTTACCTCACGCGCGAGAGTATTTTGAGTTTTGAAGACAATCTGCAAAAAGTACAGGCGGCGGAAGTGATCGTTGATTTTGTTAGCCCGGATCATGCGGGTTGTTCGTTTCGGATTTTCGATGCCTTGTGTTTCGGCAAAAAAATCATCACCACCAATGCGGTGGTGCGGCAATATGACTTTTATCACCCGGACAATATCTTCGTTTGGGATGGCAAAGATTTGAGCGGTATGGCAGAATTCCTACAACGCCCGTATCGACCGGTAGATGAAAACATCCGGCAGAAATACGGTTTTGCTAACTGGATGTGTTATGTGCTGGATATTCAGCCGCATCAACGCATTCAGCTGCCTCCTTATAATGATTGAGAACAGGAACTTATGATGAGTACACAAGATTTGAGCGGCAAAATTGCACTGGTAACCGGCGCTTCCCGCGGTATTGGTGCGGCGATTGCCGATACACTGGCGCAGGCCGGGGCTACGGTAATCGGTACCGCCACTTCCGAGAGCGGTGCGGCGGCGATTGGTGAGCGTTTGGCGCAATGGGGCGGACAAGGCCGTGCGCTGAATGCGGCGGAAGAAGGCAGCATTGAGGACTTGATTGCTGCTGTTGAAAAAGAGTTCGGCAAACTGGATATTCTGGTGAACAATGCCGGTATCACCCGCGATAACTTATTGATGCGGATGAAAGAAGAAGAGTGGGACGAGATTATGCAGGTAAACCTGAAATCGGTGTTCCGTGCTTCTAAAGCGGTATTGCGCGGCATGATGAAACAGCGCAGCGGCCGCGTGATTAACATTACTTCGGTAGTGGGCACGATGGGCAACGCCGGCCAAGCCAACTATGCGGCGGCCAAAGCGGGTTTGATCGGTTTTTCCAAATCAATGGCGCGTGAAGTCGGCAGCCGCGGCATTACAGTAAACTGCGTTGCCCCCGGTTTCATCGATACCGACATGACCCGTGCACTGCCGGAAGAGACCCGCAAAACCTTTGAAGCGCAAACTTCGCTCGGCCGTTTCGGCGAGGCGCAGGATATTGCCGATGCAGTGTTGTTCTTGGCCAGCGATCAGGCTAAGTACATTACCGGCCAAACGCTGCATGTGAACGGCGGGATGTTGATGCCCTAATCCAATATGAAGTACTGATGTCATAAATAAAAATGCCTGTCTGAAAACGAACAAGATAAGTTTTCAGACAGGCATTCTGTATAATAATCCCCTTCAGCCATCAAGGAACCCATATGCAAACGAATACCGTCCATTATTTAAAAGACTACCGTGCACCTGATTATTTGGTGCGCCAAACCGATTTAACCTTTGATATTTTCGACGATTACACGCGGGTGCAATCGCGTTTGCTGGTGGAACCGCAGCAGGCGGGGGCGCTGCTGGTGTTGGACGGTTCGGCGGCTTTGGTTGCGTTAAAAATAGACGGCGAAGTGCGTACGGATTACCGCATTGATGGCGAGCAGCTGATTATTGAGAACGTACCGGCAGAAGTGTTTGTGCTGGAAGTGGAAACCCGCTTGCAACCGCGTGAGAATAAATCGCTGATGGGTTTGTATGAAAGCGGCGGCAATCTGTATACTCAATGCGAGCCGGAAGGTTTTCGCAAAATTACTTTTTATCCCGACCGCCCCGATGTGATGGCCAAGTTCACCACCACCATTATTGCCGATAAACAACGCTTTCCAGTGTTGCTGTCCAACGGTAATCAGGTGGACGGCGGCGAGCTGGCCGACGGCCGCCATTGGGCGAAATGGCTGGATCCGTATAACAAGCCGAGCTATCTGTTTGCTTTGGTGGCGGGCGATTTGGCGCTTACCCGCGATAGCTTTACCACCGCAAGCGGGCGGGAAGTGGCGATTGAGTTTTACACCCGCGCGGCGGATGCCGATAAGGTCAGCTTTGCGGTGGAATCGTTGAAGCACGCGATGAAGTGGGACGAAACTCGTTTCGGCCTCGAATACGATCTGGATATTTACATGATTGTGGCGGTGGGCGACTTCAATATGGGCGCGATGGAAAACAAAGGCCTGAATATTTTCAACACCAAATATGTGCTGGCCGACAGCCGCACCGCCACCGATGCCGATTTCGCCGGAGTCGAAAGCGTGATCGCCCACGAATATTTTCATAACTGGACCGGCAACCGCGTGACCTGCCGCGACTGGTTCCAGCTCTCGCTCAAAGAGGGTTTAACCGTCTTCCGCGATCAGGAATTTTCCGCCGACCGTGCCGGTGAACTGACCCGCATTGAGAATGTGGCGATGTTGCGCCAGCACCAGTTTCCCGAAGATGCCGGCCCCACCGCCCATCCGGTGCGCCCCGCCAGCTATGTGGAAATGAACAATTTCTACACCATGACGGTGTATGAAAAAGGCTCGGAAGTGGTGCGCATGTACCATACTTTCTTGGGCGAAGAAGGTTTTCAGACAGGCATGAAGCTGTATTTTCAACGCCACGACGGCCAAGCGGTCACTTGCGATGATTTCCGCGCGGCGATGGCCGACGGCAACGGTTTTGATTTCGAACAATTTGCGCTGTGGTACAGCCAAGCGGGTACGCCGGTGCTGGATGTGGCGGGTGAGTTGCAGGAAAACGGCGATTATGTGTTGACCATCAAACAGAGCGTGCCGCCCACGCCGGATATGCCGCACAAACAGCCGATGATGATGCCGATTAAAATCGCCTTGTTCGGCCAGGAAAACGGCCGCATCGGCGAGCCGGTGGCATTCCGTTTGGCGGGCAGTGATGCCGAGCAAAAAGAAGCGGTATTGTGTTTAACCGAAGCCGAGCAGCGTTTTGTGTTGCAAGGTGTAAATCAGGCGGTGGTGCCTTCGCTGCTGCGCGGTTTTTCGGCGCCGGTGCACCTGAATTTTGATTACAGTGATGAACAACTGGCGGTATTGCTGGCAGCAGATGATGACTCATTCGCCCGCTGGGAAGCAGGGCAGACGCTGTACCGCCGCGCGATTGCCGCCAACGAAGCGGCACTGGTGGCGGGTAAGCCGTTGCCGGAACATCCGGCGCTGTTGCGTGCGGTAGAGCAGGTGTTGCAGGCCGAAAATGCCGGTTTTCAAGCCATGTTGCTGGTGGTGCCACCGGAAGCTGAATTGTGGGCGGATGGTGAATCCATCGACCCGCTGCGGGTACACCAAGCGCGCGAAGCTTTGCTGGACTTAATCGCCAGCCGTTTCACCGCGCAATTTAAAGCTTTGGCACAACGCGCCATGGCGGCCGAGCAGGCGGTTGAGGCGGCGGTGCGCTACGAATACCGCCCCGATTTGGCGGCATGGCGCAGTCTGCTGAACACCTGCCGCGCTTATGTGTTACGCGCCGAACCCGATCATATCGAGCAGGTGGCCGCAAACTATGCCGCGATGGCGCACAACATGACACACGAATGGGGTATTTTGTCGGCAGTGAATCATAACGAGCGTGAACAGCGCAATCGTTTGCTGGATGCGTTTGCCGAAAAATTCAGCGAAGAAGCGCTGGTGATGGACAAATATTTCAGCCTGATTGCGTCCAGCCGCCGCGCCGATACGCCCGAGCAGGTGCAGGCCGCATTAAACCACCCGAAATTCAGCCTGGAAAATCCGAATAAAGCGCGCGCTTTGCTGGGGGCGTTTAGCCGCAATGTGCCGCATTTCCATGCTGCAAACGGGCAGGGCTACCGCTTCTTGGCCGATAAAGTGATGGAAATCGACGGCTTCAACCCGCAAGTGGCCGCCCGTTTGGTGCAGGCGTTTAATTTGTACAACAAGCTGGAAGCAAAACGGCGTGAACTGATGCGGCAAGAGTTGCAACGGATTGCCGCGAAAGAAGGTTTGTCGAAAGATGTGGCCGAAGTGGTGGGTAAGGTTTTGGCTTAAAAAATATTGTTTCCACATACATTCAGCATCAAGTCGTCGCACAAAATATCAGCCCGATTATTGCTAATGTAATATAGCGTTATATAGGGTTAAGG
>CALFOA010000406.1 GCA_937919795.1 uncultured Neisseria sp. | reverse complement strand
GATGTAAACGATGTCTTGAGGTTAAGATGTAAAGGATGTTATCAGGTTGTACCCATTTGTTGAATCAAAACATTAAAACAGGATTTATAAACAATCCAGCTCGTTTTGCATCAGTTGTTCCAGTGTTTCGCGGCGGCGGATAAGGTTGACTTCGCTGCCGTTGACCAACACTTCTGCCGGTTTAACGCGGGCATTATAGTTGCTGCCCATGCTGGCGGAGTAGGCGCCTGCGCTGCGGATTACCAGCAAATCACCGGCTTGTGCGGCGATTTCGCGGTCGCGGGCGAAGAAGTCGCCGGTTTCGCAGATGGGGCCGACGATGTCGGCGCTGAACGGGGCGATATCGCTCTCTTCGGCGTTCTCGATGTGGTGATAGGCTTGATAGAGCGCGGGGCGCATCAAGTCGTTCATGGCGGCATCGACGATCACGAACTGTTTGTCGCCGTTGCTTTTGATGAATTCAACGCGGGTGAGCAGGTTACCGGCATTGCCGACTAAGCTGCGACCGGGTTCGAGAATCAGCTTGAGCGGGCGGCTGCCGAGCAGTTGTTTCACAGTATCGGCATAGGCGGCCAGATCGGGCGTGGTTTCGTCTTGGTAAACGATGCCGATGCCGCCGCCCAAATCGAGGTGTTCCAAGGTGATGCCTTGTTCGGCGAGGCTGTCGATCAGTTTCAGCAGGCGCTCGCAGGCTTCGATTAAGGGCTCGGACTGGGTGAGTTGGGAGCCGATGTGGCAGTCGATACCGGTAATCTCCAGATGCGGCAGGCTTTTGGCGTGTTGATAGGCCTGCTCGGCTTCTTCCATGGCGATGCCGAACTTGTTGGCTTTCAGGCCGGTGGAAATGTAGGGATGGGTTTGCGCGTCCACATCGGGGTTGATGCGCAATGAGATGGGCGCACGGCAGCCGAGGCGGGCGGCTACGCTGTTGATGCGGTCGAGCTCAGGCAGTGATTCGACGTTGAAACACTTGATGCCCTCCTTCAAGGCGTATTCGATTTCGGCTTCACTTTTGCCGACACCGGAGAAGATGGTTTTAGCGGCATCACCACCGGCGGCCAGCACGCGCGCAAGTTCGCCGCCGGAGACGATGTCGAAACCGCTGCCGAGCGAGGCGAAGTGGCGCAGGATGCTGAGGTTGCCGTTGGCTTTGACGGCGTAACACAACAGCGTATCGCTGCCGAAAGCGTCGGTGTAGGCGCGATAGGCATCGCTGAGGGCTTGTTGGCTGTAAACGTAGAGGGGCGTACCGAATTGTTCGGCCAACTCGCTCAGGGCGAGTTTTTCGCAATAGAGGGTCATGCTTTATTGTTCCGGTTGGGTAGTGGGTTGGTGGGCGGGCAGAGGCAGGCCGGTTTGTAGTGGGCCGAATTTGGCCTTATCGCCTTCACGCGGCAGGTAGAGGTCACCTTTGTAGCCACAGGCGGTGAGGGTAAACAGCAGCGCGGCGGCCAGCGGCAGAAGTTTTTTCATGGTATTGCGCTCTTTTATATGGCAAGATTCGGTATCTTAAACAAAAACACGCTTGGATTCAAACATGATGACGGAAAGTGAATTTTTACAGCACTCGGATGCGCTGTTTGCTGATATTGAAGACCAAATCGATGAAGGCGGCTGGGATTTCGACTGCCAGTTCAGCGGCAATGTGCTGACGCTGGAAGCGGATGACGGTAGCCAGATTATTGTGAACCGGCACACGCCAAATCAGGAGTTATGGATCGCGGCCAAAAGCGGCGGCTATCATTTTGCCGAGCGCGACGGCCAATGGC
>CALFOA010000405.1 GCA_937919795.1 uncultured Neisseria sp. | reverse complement strand
ATTAAAAATGGAAATTTAATATCTGATAGATTGTATAGAAGATACGTGAGATTTTCTGAAATTCAAGCAACTGAAGATGTTATGAAGATTGTTGAGAAAAAATTTATTGGAGAAAATGTGTGTGACAGCCAAAAATATCAAATTTTTTTCAATACATTTTATGAATGCGCGGAAGAGATTAAATATTTATCGGAAATTGGTAGGGAGTATGGAAGATTGCAAATTGGTTTGGTAGAGCTTCCATACTCATTGGAGGAAAAACAACTATCTAATGAGTATTATGATAACTTGCCGATTGATGCCGAACCAATATGGATGCGTAATGGTTTATTATCGGCTTGATATATATATACTATTAATAAGTGAATGTGTTGTCGCCTGCGTAAGTAGGGTGGTACCACGCCTTATGGCTTGTTAATATTCATTAAAGGCAACGATGCAATTAAAAGTGTTTCACAGAGGAAATATGATGACTACCGAAAAGCAAATCGAAGCGATTTTCGCAACAGATGCACCGCCACGCGTTAAGCCGTCTGTTTACCCGGAACCCTTTGCCTCGCAAATGAAAGGGCGAATCAAGCAGCCGCTGGGCGATTTATTCGGCCTGACAAACTTTGGCGTGAACCTGACCACTGTCGAACCGGGTGGTGTTTCGGCACTCAGGCATGAGCACTCAAAGCAAGATGAGTTTATCTACATAGTGGCCGGGCAGGCTACTTTGGTGACCAACAGCGGAAAAACTGTACTGGAGCCGGGCATGTGCGCGGGCTTCAAAGCGGGCAACGGCAATCCCCACCAAATCCGTAATGAATCCACCGCAGCGCTTGTTTATCTTGAGGTGGGCGACCGAACCATTGGCGATCAGGTCAGCTATCCCGATGATGATATTATGGCTGAGTTTGTTGATGGGCAATGGCAGTTTAAGCATAAAGATGGCACGCCTTATTGATTCATTACATTGGGTTTAATCATCAAAAATGCCTGTCTGAAAAACTTGTTTTCAGACAGGCATTTTTTTCATTCACTCACTCAAACCATCAAATATCCTGATCATCTTCCTCACCCGCACGGTTGGCATTTTGGCGGCGGGAGAAGTTGATGCCCAGTTGTTTCAGTTTGCGGTACAAGTGGGTACGCTCAAGGCCGACTTTTTGGGCGACGCGGCTCATGTTTTGGCCTTCTTGTGCGATGTGGTATTCGAAATAGCGGCGTTCCAGCTCTTCGCGCAGTTCGCGCAAGGGCAGGTTGAAGTTGAAGCCGCCGATCATTTCCTGCGGTTGGTTGGCCGGTGCCAACTGTCCCAGAATGGCGGAAACTTCGCTTTCGCCCACTTCATCGCTCTCGGCGGTCAGCGCCAGATTTTTGACGATATTGCGCAGTTGGTCGAAATTGCCCGGCCATTCGTATTGGCGCAGGATGTTGAGCGCGGCGGTGCTGAATTTCACCAGCGGAATTTTTTGGGTTTCGGAAAGTTCGGTGATGATTTGGTTCACCAAAAACATAATGTCGTCGGTCTGCTCGCGCAAGGGCGGAATGTGCACTTCGCTGTTGGCCAGCGCCAGCAACAGTTTATTATCCGGCGTGGCAGCCAGCAATTCTTCCGGCAAACGGCTGGAGGAACAAATCAGGCGTACGTTGTGGCGGTCGGCTTTACTCAGCAAGAAGGCGATGCCTTGTTGCAGGTTACGGCTGTATTGTGCGATGTCGCCCAAATAAAGAATGCCGTTGGCGGCTTTTTGCAGTAACTCCATCGGCGAGTCGACGATGTGTTCGGTTTTGCTCGGTTCCAACCACGGGGTATTGTTTTTGTGGAAATAGCGGGCAACCAGTTCAAACGGTGAACCCGGCTCGCCAACCAGCAATACCGGTGTGCTTTGTTTAACCACTTGTTCCAGCTTTTGATTAAGCGTTTGGATGGCGGGGCTGTTGCCTAGTTTGTCGAGCGAGAGGCCGGAGGCGGCCTGCATTTCACCGTATTTGAGCGCGCGGTCTACTGTACTCAGCAGCTTTTTCAGCGCAATCGGTTTTTCCAGAAAATCGAGTGCGCCGATTTTGGTGGCTTCTACCGCGGTATCGATGCTGGCGTGGCCGCTCATCATCACCACTGGCATATTGAGCTGGCCGTTTTTCGCCCATTCTTTTAAGAGGGTGATGCCGTCGCAGTCGGGCATCCAGATGTCGAGCAGCACCATGGCTGGGCGGGTTTGGTTGCGCAATTGGCGCGCTTCTTCGGCATTTTCGGCCAAGGCAACGGTATAGCCTTCGTCTTGCAGGATGTCGGATAGCAAATCGCGGATACCGATTTCGTCGTCAACAATTAAGATGTCGCTACTTCTCATTTTTTTGTTCTTCCACCAATTCGGGTAAGGTAATTCTTACCGAGGCGCCGCCGCTTGCTTGATTGCTCAGGCTGATACGGCCGCCGTGTTCTTCAATGATTTTTTTCACTACCGGCAGACCCAATCCGGTGCCGGTGGGTTTGTCGGTTACATAGGGTTCGAAGGCGTTGTGCAGCATTTCAGTGCTGAAACTTTTGCCGTTGTTAGTCACGGTCAGTACCACTTGGGTTCCTTCCAATCGGGTGCTAACTTCTACTTTCGGCTGATCGCTTCCTTCAGCCGCTTCGGCGGCATTTTTGAAAATATTGTGCAATACCTGGCGTATGGCGCCAGCATCAGCATTAATGTAAAGCGGTATATTACTCAAATTGGGAGAAAAAGTACATGAACTGCCCTCATATAGCAGCAATATGTCTTCCACAAAGCTGTTGAACTCAACCTTTTCTAGGTTGAGGGTAGGCGAACGGGCGTAATTGCGGAAAGCCTCTACCATGTCTTTCATTGCTTCCACTTGTTTGATGATGGTGGCGGTGGAGCGGTTGAGGATATTGGCATCCTGTTCGTTTAACTTATCGGCTAGTTTCCAAGCGAGCCGCTCGGCGGAAAGCTGAATGGGGGTAAGTGGGTTGCGGATTTCGTGTGCCAAGCGTTTGGCTACTTCGCCCCAAGCAGCTTCTTTCTGCGCGCGGACGAGGGTGGTGACGTCGTCAAACATCAATACGGTATCTCGGCTGTTTTCTTCGCTTAAGGTGGCGGCTTTACCCAGCAGAATGCGCGCTTCGTCGGGGCCGGCATAGGGCAGTTGTACCGCTTTGTCGTTGTCGGCGGTGTTCAGCAGCGTGCCTATGGTTTCGCTTAGGATGGCGAATTGCGGAGATTGAGCGGCCCAGGATTGCCAGGTGGTGCCGAGTATGCCGGCAAACGAGCTGCCGAGGATGCGCTCGGCGCTGGGGTTATAGGTTTTCAAGCGGCCTTCGGCGTCGAAAGTCATCACGCCGGCGGTGAGGTTTTCCAAAACGGTTTCTAAATAATAGCGCGCCGCTTCGGTTTGCTGCCGGTTGCGTTCGGCATTTTCCTGCGCGATATTGAGCTGCTCGGTCATGTGGTTGAACAAGTGGGTGAGGCGCCCCAGTTCGTCATTGCGGAACACCGGTCGCTTGCGCGAGAAGTCGCCTTGCGCTACTGCGCGTGCGCCTTCGGCCAGCGACAGAATTGGTTCGATAAAACGATAGGAAAATGTCATCGCCATCACCAGCGCCAGCATCACCGCCAGCAAGCTGGCGATCAATAGCGTAATCAGGAAGAAATCGCGCAGGCCTTGTTTGGCATAACTGAGCTCGGCATATTTGGAGCGTGCCGATTCAATCAACATGGCATCTTGTGCTACGTCGTTAGGAATGCGTTTGCGGAAAAACAGCAGGTATTGGTGCTGGCTGTATTCAGGCAATACCAGCCAGCCTTGCGCGTATAACACGTTGTTGACATTTTCCAGCCCGCGGGTGGAGCCGGTCTGGTTAATTTGCTCTTTGGCTTCTTGTTCCAATACCGGTGGCGGCAGATTGGCATTATTGCGCGCGTTATACAGCTTGTTTTCAACTTGGTCGTACAGTGCCAGTTGGTCGAACTGTTCGGCCAGTTGCGAATTGCTGAGGGTGACCGCCGGGTTGTTGCCGCGCGAAATGGAGCGGAACAGTTCGGCTTGCAGATTGATGGCGCGGCCGAAGGAGTTGTCCATTGCCAAATTCAGCGCCGATTTGCTCAGGCTCAGGCTGCGTTCCAAGGCTTGGTCGGTATCGTCGCCGAACCAGGAATTGATGCTGTAGGAAATAAATTGGGCGGATACGCCAAACAGAAACAAAGCCGGTAATACGGTCACCACGGTAAACATGGCGGCCAAGCGGCGGGCGATCTGTGAGCCCAGTACTTTACGGCGGTGGGCGCGGGTGAGGAACCAGATGTAGCGGATAACGGTGGCCAGCAGCACCAGAATCAAAATGCTGGCAGCAGCGATAATCCACCAAAAGTATTCAGACAGGCTATTGCTACTGCCGGTAGCCAACGTGAGCAGGTAGAGCAGAATGACGGCGGAGAGGCCGATGAAGGGAAGGAAGCGCGGTGCCATGCGCTTATTCCTTACTGATATTCAGTGACTGCCAACCGGAATCCAGTCGCCAGCTTTGCGAGGTGAGCGCGTTAATCTGGAACGGGCGAGGCAGTTGGCCGGTACTCAGCATCAGCCGGGTTTCGGCTTTTACGTTGCTGGGCGATTCGCCTTTCAGTGCGCCCTCGCTCAATACCTGCCAATTGGAAATAGCGCCTATGCCGCGCAGGGCGGTATTCAGGCTGTTGTATTCGGTGGAAAAAGTGCCCACGCTGATGCGGTAACGGTTGGTGAGCGGGTGGTAGGACAGTCGGTAGTTCACCGTGTTGTCGCTGCCAACAATCTGGCCGAGCTTAAAGCGGTAGGCGGCGAGAGTAGGGGAGGATAATTGGTAACTCAAAGTGAAATGCAGCGGCACACCTTGTGCGAGCGCCTGCTTGAGCTGGTCGGGTAAATCGGTTTGGAAACGGCTGCTGATGGCTAGCTGGCCGCTATCGGTGAGCCTGGCTTCGGAGCGAACCGCGCGTATGCCTTCCGCCTGCGCGAAAGCGGGCGCAAGCAGAATTGGCAGCAACAGTAAAAGCCATTTACTGTTTGCGAATAAGCGCGTAATAAAAACCATCTTGGTTGCCGTTGGGGATTAAGACATGTGATTCGCTGCATTGCGCATCGGCATGCCGGTTTAAAAAACGGGAAAGCTGCTGCTGGTTTTCTTCTTCAAATAAAGAGCAGGTGGCCAGCAGCATACGCCCGCCGGGGCGCAATACGCTCCATAAGTTATCCAATAATACTTCTTGCTGGCGTGCGGTTTTCAGCGCATCGCCGGGGCGGCGCAGCCATTTGATGTCGGGATTGCGTTTGACCACGCCTGAGGCGGTGCAGGGTACATCGGCCAAAATGGCATCAAACGGTTTGCCGTCATACCAAGTGCTCAAATCGGCGGCATCGGCGCTCTTTAATTGCGGAATGCCTGTCTGAAAAGAATTGTTGCCGCTTAAAAAGCCCAAACGCTGTAAATTGCTGCGTACCCGCTCTAAACGCTCGGGTGCGATATCGAGCGCAGTGATCTCGCAATCGGCCAGTTCTAATAGGTGGCCGGTTTTGCCGCCAGGGGCGGCGCAGGCATCTAAAATACGTTCACCGTTTTGCGGTTGCAACAGGTAGCCTGCTTGTTGTGCGCCCCAGTCTTGTACCGATACGCGGCCTTCGGCAAAGCCGGGCAGCGCGCTGACTGCCGTCGCTTCATTCAACCGCACCGCGTAGTCATCTAAAGCCTTGCCCGCAAAACCAGCCTGTTCCAATTCTTTCAGATAGGCCTCGGCGTTGCCGTGGCGGCGGTTCACTCGTAAAGTCATCGGCGGTTGCTGCATCGTGGCGGCCAGAATATTGTGCCAATGTTTGGGGTAATGGTTTTTCAGATAGGCCTGCCACCACTGCGGATAATTGTATTTTGCCGTGTCATCGCTTTTGCATAAACCGTTTAGCCGTTCTTTTTCGCGCAAAAAGCGGCGCAAAATGGCGTTGGCAAACGAGCGGTACTGCCCTTTGCCAATACGGGCCATATTTTCCACCGCTTCGTTCACTACCGCGTGAGGCGCGTTGCGAGTGTGGTTTAATTGATACAGTGCTACCAACAGCAAGCTTTCTAGGCGGCGGTTATCAATGGGTTTGTTCAACATTTGCGACAGCATAAAGCGCAAACTGCCTGCATAACGCTGGCAGCCGTAAGCAATATCCTGCAACGCGCCTTTTTCAGACAGGCTTAGCTCAGGGTGGGCGGCGCGCAAAGCGGCCAACACTTCTTGTAGATTCTTGCCTGCTGCGACTTCTTCGACCGTGGTCGCCGCTAGCGACTGTACTTGTGCCAAACTCATAATAGACTGCCTGTTTCGATGTGGCGGCTGGCGGCAAAAGCGGCAATCTCCATCCGCTTGCTGCCGGCCGGTTGTAATTCGGTAATCCGCAAAGCTTTATCGCCGCAGGCCACTACTAAGCCGTCGGCGC
The DNA here is from genome assembly GCA_937919795.1 of uncultured Neisseria sp. Lineage (GTDB taxonomy): Bacteria > Pseudomonadota > Gammaproteobacteria > Burkholderiales > Neisseriaceae > Neisseria. The sequence goes on along the minus strand of CALFOA010000405.1, from coordinate 5,753 downwards.
AGAATGAAAGCACTTCGCCCGGGCGGCCGCTTTGTTCGATAACTTCCGCCCGCCAGATTTTCAACGGAGCATCTTGCCACAGTGTCCAGGCAGCTGGAGCCGGATTAAAGGCGCGAATTTTGCGTTCGATCACTTCGGCAGGTTCCTGCCAATTGATTTTGGCTTCTTCTTTGCTTAATTTTTGAGCATAAGTTACCCCGTCTGCTGCTTGAGGTGTGGCAGAAAGGCTGCGGTTTTTTGCTAGTTGTTGCAAATCAGCAACAATAGCGCGCGCGCCTAATTCGGTTAAAACGGCATAAGCTGAAGCGGAAGTTTCATTAGGTTTGATGGGGTAACGGTGCTCGCTGACCACCGCTCCGGTATCCAAGCCGGCATCCATCTGCATGATGCAAATACCGGTTTCCGCATCGCCCGCTTCAATTGCGCGTTGAATCGGTGCGGCACCGCGCCAGCGCGGCAACAACGAGCCGTGGATGTTCAGACAGCCATAACGCGGCGTATCTAACACCGCTTGCGGCAAAATCAGGCCGTAAGCGGCCACCACCATCACATCGGCATCCTGCGCTTTTAATAAAGCCAAGGCTTCATCATTGTTGCGCAGGCTGGCGGGCTGGGCGACGGGTAAGCCCAAGCTTTCCGCTACCTGCTTCACCGGGCTGGCTTGCAGCTGCATACCGCGGCCTTTCGGGCGGTCGGGCTGGGTGAGCACCAGCGGAATTTCGAAGCCTGCTTCGGCGATGGCTTTGAGGGCGGCGGCGGCAAAATCAGGTGTGCCTGCGAACATTACTTTCATAGGGAAATCAATCAATCTAAAGGGTTTTCAGACAGGCTTACATTTCCAAGCGGCTGCGTTTTTTCAGCTTGGTTTTGATACGGTTTTGTTTGAGTGCCGAGAGGTGTTCGACAAACACTTTGCCGTTTAAGTGATCCAATTCATGTTGCACACAAATCGCCAACAGGCCGTCTGCTTCCAGCTTAAACGGCTTGCCGTCGATATCGAGCGCTTCAACGGTAATCCGCTCGGCGCGGGTAACGGTGTCGTAAATGCCGGGTACCGAAAGGCAGCCTTCTTCGTAAGTGGTTTCGCCTTCTTTAACGGTAATGGTCGGGTTGATGAATACACGCAATTCGTTGCGCTCTTCCGATAAATCCATCACCACCACACGCTCGTGTACATTGACTTGAGTAGCCGCCAAGCCGATGCCGCGTGCTTCGTACATGGTTTCAGTCATATCGGTCACCAGCGTGCGGATACGTTCGTCGATTTCGCCGACCGGTTTAGCAACAGTATGCAATCGTTCGTCGGGATATTTTAAGATATTCAGTAAAGCCATATTCTTTTCTCGATATAATGAGGTGTCTGTGTGAAACGCTAGGAACTCATCGGGAAACCATGTAAAATATCGCGTTAGCATTTACAGGGGGCCGATGAATCGGTTCGTTTTTACTCAAAATTTTATGATGACAATTTGACTATATTTCAAGGGGAGTGTCATGCGAAAACGTATTATAACCTTGCTTTGCGCCGCAGGCTTAGCATTTTCCGCCCAAACCATGGCGGCCGGATTGAAAGTACGCCCGGATGCGCCGGCGCGTTACGAAGTAAAACCGGGCGATACTTTATGGAGTATTTCGGGTAAATTTCTTTATAGCCCTTGGCAGTGGAACCGCCTGTGGGGTGCCAATCGCGGTCAAATCCGCAATCCTCATGCCATTTATCCGGGGCAGGTGTTGGTTTTACGCTACGTTAACGGCCAACCGCGCTTAGGTTTTGAACAAGGTGCATCTAACAACGATATCCCGTTGGTGAAGTTGTCACCACGCGTGCGTGAAGTGTCTTCCGGTTACGGCATCCAGACCATCAATGTCAATTTCTATCGTATGTTTATGCAGCATCCGCAAGTGATTCCGCAGCTGCAAACTCAAGATGCACCGAAGTTGATTAAAGGCCCGGATAATCGTTTAATGTATTCTCGCGGAGACCGTGTTTATTCTTACGGTGTAACCGAGCCGGGTCAGTATCTGATCTATCGTGCAGTGAAAGACATCACCGATCCTGATACCAAAAAATTCTTGGGCCAGGAAGTGGTGATCAGCGGTATTGCCAGTACCGTGCCTTACACTAACAGCGCGCTGGATGCTCGTAGCGACAAAGATGCTCAATATCTGAAAGAGGGTGAGTACTACACCCGCCTGCATCCTTTGCTGAAAGTGCCGACTCAAACCGCACAGCCTATGATGATTGAAGAAGCGGTTTCTGAAATCCGCGAAGGTGATTACCTGTTGAAAATTGATGAAAATATCAAAAATTTCAACATTATGCCGCATGCGCCGAGTCGTCATATTGACGCCAAAGTGGTTTCGATTTTCGATGGTATTAGTGAATCCGGTCAATTCCAAACCATTACCCTAAATAAAGGTGAGGCAGACGGTTTGGATAAGGGTACGGTATTGAGCCTGTATAAACGTAGCCGTCAAATGAAGGTGGATGTAGAAGACGGCAATCAACGTAATCGTAGTGTGGCGAAATATGTGTCTATTCCAGCGGAAGAAGCTGGTTTGGCGATGGTATACCGTACCAGTGAAAATCTGGCTTCGGCTATCATTTTAGAAAGCCGCACCAACATTAATGTTGGGGATGTGGCATCCGAGCCTGGTCAGGATTTGGATAATATGGCCAATGATACGGTTCACGTGAATAATGCACCGCAAGATGTGCATGACACGGAACACAATGAATACAATATCATGAGCAATATCCGCCCTAAACTGTAACCCCTCTGGGATGTTGTAAAAAGCACGTTTCTGACAAACGTGCTTTTTTATTGGAAGGCTTTAGTCTGATTTGCATCGTTACTCAAGTTTGCTTAGAATATTGATAATTATGTTAATAATTTTTGATGTTATTAGTAAATAGGGGTAAGAAAAATGGATCAGCGGGAATATTATGCATGGGTTAAACTGGCGCTAACGCCTTATGTGGGAGCTGAGTCTTTTTTAACTTTGTTATCACATTACGGTTCAGCGGCAGCGGTGTGGTCAGCGCCGGCAGGGGAGATTCGTCAGTTGCTCGGGCGCTACGGTAAACAGGCTGCCGCAACGTGGGAAGGGGCAGATACGCGGGCGGCTCAGGCGGCAGATGCAGCCATTAAGTGGTCGCAACAAGACGGTTGTCGCTTATTGTTGTTATGCGAACATGAATTTCCTGAGCGCTTGAGTGAAGGGATTACCCCGCCGCCCATGCTGTTTGCCCGCGGTGATGTCACTTTGTTGCAGAAACAGGCGGTAGCTATTGTCGGTAGCCGCCATGCCACTCCGCAGGCTTTGCGGATAGCGCGCGACTTTGCCCAAGCATTGTCGGAGCAGGGCGTGTGCGTGGTATCAGGGATGGCCGCCGGTATTGATGCAGCAGCACATGAAGGGGCGCTAATGGCAGGCGGCTCTACGGTGGCGTTTTGGGGAACCGGAATAGACCGTATTTATCCGCCAGCTAATCGCAATCTGGCGTACCGAATGGCCGAACAGGGTTTGATTTTGTCGGAATTTCCGTTGGATACTCGCCCATTAGCCGGCAATTTTCCGCGGCGTAACCGCTTGATTGCTGCATTGAGCCAAGCGGTGTTGGTGGTGGAAGCTGCGTTGGAATCGGGTTCGTTGATTACCGCGCGCTTGGCGGCGGAAATGGGTAGAGAAGTGCTGGCGATACCCGGTTCAATAGATAATCCGCACGCTAAAGGTTGCCATCGGTTGATCAAAGAGGGTGCAAAATTGGTGGAAAGTCTGGAAGATATCTTACAGGAATGTCCACAACTGTTGCAAAAAAGTACTGTGTCATCATATTCTATATATAGAGCCTCTTTGACCAACATTGATCAAGCGGTATTACCGGAACCCTCTGCTCCGGCTGAATGCCTGTCTGAAAGTGAAGGGAGTCAACAGAATAAATTGCTCACCGCAATGGGCTACGATCCGGTGCACCCAGACTGGCTGGCCGAGCAGTTACAACTGCCTACGGTGGATATTTATAAAGAATTGCTGGAACATGAGATGGCTGGCGAAGTGGCTGCGGTGGCGGGTGGTCGTTATCAACGGATTAAACCGCCCCGGGCTTAAGAAAGGAAAACAATGGCAGATTTGATTGCTTTTTTGATTGAACATTTTCAGGACTTCGATGCCTGCCCGCCGCCTAATGATTTGGGTGCCTTGTTGGAAGAGGTAGGTTTTGACGGCGAAGAAATCAATCACGCGCTGATGCTGCTGGAAATGTTAACGGCAGAGCCGCAGATGACCGGCGAACAACGGTATGCCGATTCTTTTCGTGTATATACTGCGGACGAATCGGATGTGCTGCCGACAGAAGTAATCGATTTGTTGCATTTTCTGTCTCGTGAAAAAGCATTGAATCCGTCGCAGCGCGAGCTGGTGGTGCACGCCTTGCTGTGTATGCCGCCGGAAGACATCAGCGTGGACTTAGCTAAAGTGCTGTCGTTGCTGGTGTTGTGGATACAGCGTTCAGAATTGCCAGTATTGATTGGTGATGAACTGATGATGGCATTGCACGGCGAAGCGGTGATGCATTAAAAAGTGGAAAGCCTGTTTTTTTCAGACAGGCATTTTAAAAAAATAACAGTATTCGGTAACAGCAAGTAATACGGGTTGCTTGGAAATACCATGAAGAGAAAAAGAATATGGCTAAAAACCTACTGATCGTCGAGTCGCCTTCAAAAGCGAAGACATTAAAAAAATATCTCGGCAGCGATTTTGAAATTCTCGCTTCCTACGGTCATGTGCGCGATTTGGTGCCGAAAAACGGCGCGGTGGATCCCGACAACAACTTCGCCATGAAATACCAACTGGTTGCCCGCAACAGCAAACACGTTGATGCCATTGTGGCCGCCGCCAAAGAAGCCGAAAACCTCTATCTCGCAACCGACCCGGATAGAGAAGGCGAAGCCATTTCCTGGCACTTACAAGAAATCCTCAAATCCAAACGCGGCCTGAAAAACCTGCAGCCGCAGCGCGTGGTGTTCCACGAAATCACCAAAAACGCCGTATTGGATGCCATTGCCAATCCGCGCCAAATCGAAATCGATTTAGTGGACGCCCAACAGGCACGCCGTGCGCTCGACTATTTGGTCGGCTTCAATCTTTCACCGCTGCTGTGGAAAAAAATCCGCCGCGGCTTGAGTGCAGGCCGCGTACAAAGCCCCGCCCTGCGGCTGATTTGCGAGCGCGAAAACGAAATCCGCGCCTTTGAAGCACAAGAATACTGGACGCTGCATCTCGACAGCCACAAAGGCCGCAGTAAATTCACCGCCAAGCTGGTGCAATGGAAGGGAGAAAAGCTCGAACAATTCTCGCTGCCCAACGAAGCCAGCCAAGCCGAAGTATTGGCCGGATTGACCGGTAAAGACGCACACGTTGCGGCCATCGAAAAGAAAAAGCGCAGCCGTAACCCGTCCGCCCCGTTTACCACTTCCACTATGCAGCAAGACGCCGTGCGCAAACTCGGCATGACCACCGACCGCACCATGCGCACCGCCCAGCAGCTTTACGAAGGTATCGATGTCGGCCAAGGCGCCATCGGTTTGATTACCTATATGCGTACCGACAGCGTGACCTTGTCGGACGAAGCCTTAACCGAAATCCGCCATTATATTGAAAATAAAATCGGCAAAGACTACCTGCCTTCCGCTGTCAAGCAATACAAAACCAAATCCAAAAACGCCCAAGAAGCGCATGAAGCCATCCGC
>CALFOA010000404.1 GCA_937919795.1 uncultured Neisseria sp. | reverse complement strand
GAACATCCATTAAAATCCCCCATGGTTGAACGCTTCCATTCAACCATGGGGGATTTTCGATTCCCAAATGATTCAGAATATACATATAGGCCAATGCATACGACTGACACACACCTCTTCCGTCCATCAGCACACCATAACTGGTATAATTCTTATAATTCAGATCATACTCTGCATGCGATACCAGATAATCGTGAATTACAAGCGCCTTCTGCTCATCTGTCATGGAATTGTTCATCAGTTTATAGATAAAACCGGCCAAAAAGTTATCGCCTGAGCCTACCGTATCGGCCACTTTTACTCGATAGCCGCCGTGGTAATGGGCTGTACCGTTATCATAGAACATCGCACCATGCTCACCCATGGTGATACACAGTTTGTTGCAACCTACATGATTAGCCAAGAAAGCAGCGTTTTGTTCCAGTGAATGATAGGGTGAACCGAATGCGTTAGTTAATTCATATAATTCATCATCATTCAACTTCACCACATCGGCTTTCTGCAGAAAATGGCGAAGGCGCTCATAATCATAATGGGGCGGGCGCAGGTTTACGTCAAAAATCTTAAAGCGCGCATGTTCCAGCAATTTTTCCAAAGCCGCACGTGAGACTTCATCGCGGGTAGCCAAGCTGCCGAATACAAAAGCATCGGATTGTGCTACACGCTCGCAGGCTTCTTGAGTCGCTTCAATGCGATCCCAAGCACAAGGGTAAACAATCTCGTAGCTCGCACTGCCGCTGCTGGATAGGGTTACGCTTACCAAGCTGGTTGCTTGTACAGGGTCGGTTTGAATCAAAGATTTAGGGACATTACGCTCTTCAACTTCTTTTAATATACCGCGACCGTTTTCATCATCGCCAATGCGGCTGATGATAGCAGTATCAACGCCTAATGCTCTCAGACGGGTCACAACGTTGAGGGGTGCGCCGCCTAATTTTTTGCCGGAGGGAAAGTCATCCCATAAAACCTCTCCGAAGCTGGTGATTTTCATTGTGAATTCCTTGGTGAAATATGCTTGTGAAGCTTTCTTTATATATTAAGGTGCAGCATTTGATAGTTAGCTTGAGAGCATTTTGATTCAATGTCTCAGATTATCAAAATAACTATACCATATTTTGTTTAAAACCCTCGAGGAGTATCACGAGAGGAAATGATATAGGTTAAACGTAGTGCTTTGTTGTGGGTTGTCGCGTAACCGGGCAGTTTCTACTTGCAGAAATCTTATTGTTGCATAGACCGTTTTTCAGTTATACGGCAATAGTATAGAATAAACATTTTTCCTATTCCGATGCCTTGTTGCCGAAAGCGAACCGATATGAGTATCAACCTGAAAAACAGAAACTTTCTGAAACTGATTGATTTCAGCAGAGAAGAAATCGACTATCTGCTGAACTTATCATCCCAATTGAAAGCAGACAAAAAAGCAGGTAAAGAGCAACGCCGTTTAAATGGTAAAAACATTGCTCTGATTTTTGAAAAAACCAGTACCCGTACCCGCTGCGCATTTGAAGTAGCTGCTTACGATCAAGGCGCTAATGTTACCTATCTTGGCCCCAGCGGTTCACAAATCGGCCATAAAGAAAGCATGAAAGATACCGCTCGAGTATTAGGGCGGATGTACGATGGCATCGAATATCGCGGTTTTGGCCAAAGCATCGCCGAAGAGTTGGCGCAATACGCAGGGGTGCCTGTTTTCAACGGCTTAACCGATGAATTCCATCCTACTCAAATGCTGGCCGATGTGTTGACCATGAAAGAGCATAGCGATAAACCTTTAACACAAATTGCTTATGCTTATGTTGGCGATGCACGTTTCAATATGGGTAATTCCTTATTATTGATTGGTGCGCTGCTGGGTATGGATGTTCGCATTGGCGCTCCGGAAAACTTGTGGCCGAATCCCACCATTATTCAAAAAGCCCATGATCTAGCCGCCCAAACCGGCGCACGCATACTGCTCACCGAAAACCCGCAAGAAGCGGTGAAGGGGGTGGACTATATTCATACCGATGTTTGGGTATCGATGGGGGAGCCTGAAGCAGCATGGCGCGAACGGATTGATTTATTGAAACCCTATCAGGTAAACAGCGGCTTGATGGCCGCTTCCGGTAACTCACAGGTAAAATTTATGCACTGTCTCCCGGCTTTCCATAATAGAGAAACCAAAATCGGTGAATGGATTTACCAAACCTTCGGCTTGGATGGTGTAGAAGTAACCGAAGAAGTATTCGAAAGCGATGCCAGCATTGTTTTCGATCAGGCAGAAAACCGCATGCACACCATTAAAGCCGTTTTAGTGGCTACCATGGCTTAAGTAGTTAAGTAGTTAAGTAGTTAAGTAGTTAAGTAGTTAAGTAGTTAAGTAGTGGTTTAGTGATACCGTTTGTTTGAAGTACCTACCGTCAATACAGGAAAATCAGCTATTACGCAGCTTGTCGTATCTGAAAAGCAACAAATACTACCAATTTGTTGTAATCCTGCACAAGTTTGATTTGAATTGTTTAGTTGGTTGATAATTAAAGAGAAGTTTGATTTTTTGTGGAAGAAAACCCACAGTTTTACCAAGCTGGTTGTGGTAGGAAAGCTGATAAAGTTTGTTTTTTCCAAACGAAGCATTTATATTAGCAGTCATGGAATCGCTGGTTACAGCGAGTCGATTCAAGGCTTAGATGGAATCTTCCCAATCCGTTTAAGTTTGTTTTTCTTAACATAGAAAAGGAATACAGCAATGAAAAAAACTCTGATTGCCCTGTCTCTGGTGGCTCTGTCTGGTGCTGCTTCTGCTGAAGTTATCCTGTACGGTCAAGCTAAAGCCGGTGTTGAAGTTTCTCAAACTAAAGTAACTGTAGATGGTAATGAGAATAAAGATCACACTGCTACCAAAATCGCCGACTACGGTTCACGCATCGGCTTCAAAGGTACCGAGCATTTGGGTTCTGGTCTGAACGCTATTTGGCAAGTTGAGAACAGCGTATCATTGGCTGGCGGCGGTGACTGGGCCGGTCGTGATTCTTTCATCGGTTTGGAAGGCGGCTTTGGTAAAGTTCGTGCCGGTAAACTGAGCACTTCACTGGAAGATATGGACGCTGTTGATCCTTGGGAATACAGCAACCAAGCTTTGGGTTTGGGTATGTTTACTCGTACTGGTGAGCGTGTGACTTCTGTACGTTACGATTCTCCGGTTTGGGGTGGTTTCTCTTTCAATGCTCAAATGACTCCGCGTGATAATGGTACTGCAGTTCGTGGCAAAGGTGTAACTACTGGTCGTAACGATGCGGCAAGCGATACTTCTGCTTACTACGCTGGCTTGAACTATGAAAATGCTGGTCTGTTCGCTCAATACGGTGTGGGCTACAAAAAATCTGCTTACATCAGCAATTCTGGTGACAGCAAATCTGGCCAAGCTCACCAAGTACAAGTTGGTTATGATGCCAACAACCTGTTCGTAGCTGGTGGTTATCAATACACCAACGGTTGGGATAGCTTGAACAGCTATAATGCTGCTTTGGCTAGCGTTACTGATGAATACAATGCCAGCACAGGTGATTATACAGGTACTGCAGGTCGTGACGGTGATAATAGCCCTGGCCTGAAAACTCATGAGTTGGCTGTAACTGGTGCTTACACCTTCGGTAATGTTACTCCGCGCATCAGCTATGCTCACGGCTTCAAAGCTAAAGGTTCTAACTTGAGCGATGGCGAACGTAAAGGTACCAAATACAACCAAGTTGTTCTGGGTGCTGACTACGACTTCTCTAAACGCACTACTGCCATGGTTTCTGCCGGTTGGTTGAAAGCTGGCGGCGGCGACAACAAAACTGAAACTGTTGCCGGTGGTGTTGGTCTGCGTCACAAATTCTAATCTGAGTTAAATCAGATTAAGCCGAAAGGGTCTGCAATTGCAGACCCTTTTTTGTATTTGTTTTTGAGCAAGTCATTTAACCTTGATGTACGCCCGATAATGCCTGTCTGAAAAACAGGTAGGTCGGATTCTCGAATTCGACAACGGCTTGAGATTCAGTATCAGCCGGTTTTGTTGGATACAAGTATTCAACCTACTATCTATGCCTGTCTGAAAAAATATCAATCAGATGTTTGAATCTGGCACTATATTCAAAATACGTTTTCCCAGCTGTGGGTTTTCTGCACGTTTGCGCTTTTTATACTCAAATAATGGTATGCTTGCGGCCATGAATCCTGTTAGTCAAAAACTTCTGAAAATCACCGATACCACTGCGAAAAAGCTCGAAAAACTGGGCTTGAACACACCGTGGGAAGTCGTATTGCATTTGCCTATCCGTTATGAAGATGAAACGCATATTACCCCGATTGCCGATGCGTCGTTTGGCGAGAGCTGTCAGGTAGAAGGGGTAGTGGAGTTGCAGGAAGTGCAATTTAAACCGCGCCGCCAATTGGTGGTGCGGATACGCGATGCAGCGGGTAGTGTGCTGTTTCTGCGCTTTATCCATTTTTATGCCAGCCATCAAAAGCAGATGGCGGAAGGGCGGCGGATTCGGGCGGTAGGTGAGATTAAGCACGGCTTTTTCGGTGGTGAGATGATCCATCCGAAAATCCGCGATGCCGAGAGCAGCGGGTTGGCCGAAAGCTTAACGCCGGTTTATCCTACCGTAAACGGTTTAACCCAGCCGGTATTGCGGCGGGTGATTACCACGGCTTTGCAGGAAATACCGCTGCACGACAGCCTGCCGGAAGCAATGCTGCAAAGCTTAAAACTGCCGCACTTGGCGGAAAGCCTGCATTTATTGCATGCGCCGCCGCCGGAGATGACGCTGCATCGATTATCGGACGGCGCGTTACCGGCTTGGCAGCGGTTAAAGTTTGATGAACTGCTGGCGCAGCAATTATCCATGCGCTTGGCTCGCCAGAAGCGTTTGGAAGGGCAGGCGCCGGTGTTGCAGGGCGACGGCAGTTTGTCGCAAGGTTTGCTGGCAGCTTTGCCGTTCCGTTTAACCGGAGCGCAACAGCGGGTGTTGGCCGAAATTGCCGACGATATGCGCCAAGCGCATCCGATGCACCGCTTGCTGCAAGGCGATGTGGGCAGCGGCAAAACCATCGTGGCGGCGCTGTCGGCCTTGGCGGCGGTGGAGGCGGGCTATCAGGTGGCGGTAATGGCGCCGACCGAGATTCTGGCCGAGCAGCACTTTTTAAAATTCTCGCAATGGTTTGAGCCGCTGGGCATTAAAGTGGATTGGTTTTCCGGCAGCCTGCGCAAAAAAGCCAAAGATACGGCTAAAGCCGCTTTGGCGGCGGGCGAAACCCGTGTGGCGGTCGGTACCCATGCCTTATTTCAAGACGATGTACAGTTTGCCCGCTTAGGCCTGGTGATTGTGGACGAACAACACCGCTTCGGCGTGGCGCAACGCTTGGCCTTAAAAAACAAAGGGCAGGATGTGCATCAGTTGATGATGTCGGCCACCCCGATTCCGCGCACGCTGGCGATGAGCTTTTTTGCCGATTTGGATGTGTCGGTGATCGATGAATTGCCGCCCAATCGCACGGCGATCAAAACCCGCTTGGTAAACAGCGTGCGACGCGCGGAAGTGGAAGGTTTGGTGTTGAATACCTGCCAGAAAGGGCAGCAAGTATATTGGGTGTGCCCGTTGATTGAGGAAAGCGAAGCCTTGCAGTTGCAAACAGCAGTGGATACCCAGTTGGAATTGCAGCAAAGCCTGCCGGATTTGAAGATAGGTCTGTTACACGGCCGCATGAAAGCGGCGGAAAAAGCGGAAGTGATGGCGGAATTTTCGGCGGGCAAGATGGATGTATTGGTGGCGACCACGGTGATTGAAGTGGGTGTGGACGTGCCGAATGCCAGCCTGATGGTGATTGAACACGCTGAGCGCATGGGCTTGGCGCAACTGCATCAATTGCGCGGCCGGGTAGGGCGCGGCGCGGCGGTGAGCTCGTGTGTGTTGTTGTTCAGCGAACCGTTGAGCGAATTGGCCAAGGCGCGGCTGAAAGTGATTTACGAACATACCGACGGCTTTGAAATCGCACGGCAGGATTTGAATATCCGCGGGCCGGGCGAATTTCTCGGCGCACGCCAGAGCGGCGTGCCGATGTTGCGTTTTGCCGATTTGGAAGAGGATATGGTTTTGCTGGAAAAAGCGCGCGATTGGGCGCCGAAGTTGATAGCAGAGCGGCCGGATGTGGTGGAAGCGCATTTAAACCGCTGGCTCGGCAGCCGCGAGCAGTATTTGGGCGTTTAGAGGCGAATCAAGAAAAGGAAACAGAATGAAAGCACAGCGTTTAAGCCCGCAACAACAGAAAACCCAATTGCAGTTGGACAAAATTTCCGCTGCCTTCCGCCAACATTTTCAGACAGGCAATTATCAGCAGGCGATGCGGGAAGCGTTAAAAGCGCACAAGCTGGCGCCGAAATCTACCGCACCGCTCAGTGATGCGGCTACTGCGGCGGTGAAGGCCGGTTTGTGGAACGAAGCGGTGCGCTATGCCAAGCAGGTGTTGCAACGCGATCCGCGCCACATCAATGCTTATGATGCGCTGGCGCACGCTTACGGAGAGCAGCACGATTGGGCAAACTGCGCCCGCTATGGCTTGCAGGCCTTGTAGTTGCGCGATGAGAAATACGGCGCGGGCGAATTGCCGCCGTTGCCGCAAACAGCGGCTAAAGCGGAGGGTAAAAAAATCATTGCCTTTTCTTTGTTTGGCGGCAGTTCCGCTTATTGCGAACCGGCGGTGATGAACACCGAAATCAGCGCGAAAATTTATCCGGGCTGGCTGTGCCGTTTTTATGTGGACGGCAGCGTGCCGCAAACCATTATTCAGCGCTTGCAGGACAACGGCGCGGAAGTGGTGAAGGTGGATGCTGCTTTGCAAAATTGGCCGGGTACGATGTGGCGTTTTCTGGCGATGGATGATCCGGAGGCGGCTTATGTATTGTTCCGCGATGCCGATTCGGTGATTTCTTGGCGCGAAGCGGCGGCGGTGCAACAATGGCTTGAGAGCGGCAAATTGTTTCAAACCCTGCGTGATGCGAGCACCCATACTGAATTGATACTGGCCGGTTTGTGGGGCGCAGTGGCCGGTGCGGTGCCGGATATGCGCGGCAAGATAGAGGCCTATCTGAAACAGCCTTTGGAGTCGCGCCATTTTGCCGACCAGTTTTTCCTGCGCGAACATATTTGGCCGTATGCCAAACAAAGCCTGTGCGCGCACGACAGGATTTTTGTTTTTTACGGCGCCACGGATTTCCCCGATAACACCGAATTTGATTACAGCCGCTTCCATGTTGGCTGCGACGAAGGTAATTCACATATCGCCGCCGATTTGAATTTACCGGAAGGCAGCCGTATCCGCTGGAGTTTGTTCAGCCGTATTTCGCCTTTATTGAATGCGGATTATTCGGAAAACCTGCTGGAAAACGAGCGTTTGATTTGTACTTATGAAAGCACGGTGCAACAGGGTAAGCTCAGTGCTTATATCCCGCGCCGCTATTCGCGCGGTGTGGCACGCGGGCTAACTAAGGTCACTGTGGCGCCGGTGGAAGAGGGGTGAAGGGGTAATTAAATGTTTTCAGACAGGCATTTGCTGGGAGCGCGGGCGGCTCGCCCGCAGACAAGCGATACGCTTGCATTCATTCAGTTTTGGGAGCCATCAAATGTAAACTACTGATTAGTTTAC
>CALFOA010000403.1 GCA_937919795.1 uncultured Neisseria sp. | reverse complement strand
ATTATGGTTCTGGAAAAGGCGCTTTTTTGTAAGTGTTGATTTTCGAAATGGATGCTTTTGATTGATTGTTTAGTAAAATTTATTCGTAATCGAAAATATTTTGTTGTATTTAGAATATTTTATTGATTTTGACTGATTTGGCTTGAAATTTTTTTCGATTATGTATGGTTGTAAAATTTGCCAGTTTCGGCAATAACTGATACGATTCACCAGTTAGAAAAATAGCCGGTTATTGTTTATCCAATATCCCTTTTGTGATGGGATGTTCCGACAATAATTTTTAGTTTTTATACCAAAAACGGCACTCCGCAAAACGGCCTGCTGCCTGTCGATAATGCTCAACAGAAGGGATTGTAAGATGTCCACCCAAGTTCATGATATTGATCCGATTGAAACCCAAGAGTGGTTGGACGCGCTAAGCTCGGTATTGGAAACCGAAGGCGAAGAACGCGCCCATTTCATTCTTGAAAACCTAGTGAAATACACCCGCCGTCGCGGTGTTCACCTACCATTTGATGCCACTACTGCCTATCTGAATACTATTCCGGTTGGCAAAGAACAAAAATCTCCCGGCAACCACGATCTGGAACACCGCATCCGCGCGGCTATTCGCTGGAATGCCGCCGCCATGGTGTTGCGTGCTGGTAAAAAAGATTTGGAATTGGGCGGCCACATTGCTTCTTTCCAATCTGCCGCTACTTTGTATGATGTTGGCTTCAACCATTTCTGGAAAGCCAAGGGCGAAGGCGAAGAAGGCGATATGGTGTTTGTTCAAGGCCACTCTGCGCCCGGTATTTATGCCCGTGCTTTTGTAGAAGGCCGTTTGAGTGAAGAGCAACTTAACGGTTTTCGCCAAGAAGCTGATGGTAAAGGCCTTTCTTCTTACCCTCACCCTCACTTGATGCCTGATTTCTGGCAATTCCCCACCGTATCCATGGGCTTGGGCCCGTTGATGGCCATCTATCAGGCACGCTTCCTGAAATATCTGGACTCGCGTGGTCTGTCAAAAACCAAAGGACGTAAAGTATGGTGTTTCTGTGGCGACGGTGAGATGAGTGAGCCGGAAAGCCAAGGCGCAATTGCACTGGCGGCACGCGAAGGTTTGGACAACCTGATTTTCGTTATCAACTGTAACCTGCAACGTCTCGACGGCCCGGTGAACGGCAACGGCAAAATCATTCAGGAATTTGAAGGCAACTTCCGCGGTGCCGGCTGGAATGTGTTGAAAGTGATCTGGGGTGGTCGCTGGGACGGCCTGTTGGCGCGCGATACCGAAAACCACCTGAAAGAGCGCATGAACGAAGTGGTTGATGGCGACTACCAAACTTATAAAGCCAAAGACGGCGCTTATGTACGCGAACATTTCTTTAATTCACCGGAATTGAAAGAGATGGTTGCCAATATGTCTGACCAAGAAATTTTCGCCCTCAACCGTGGCGGTCACGACCCGCATAAAGTTTACGCTGCTTATCATGAAGCAGTGAATAACGCTCAAGGTCGTCCGACTGTGATTTTGGCCAAAACCATTAAAGGTTATGGTATGGGTGCGGCTGGCGAAGGTCAAAATACCGCCCACCAAGCCAAGAAAATGGATGTGGAATCACTGAAAAAATTCCGTACCCGTTTCGGTATTCCGGTGAGCGACGAGCAAATCGACAGCGGCGATCTGCCTTACTACCGCTTCGCTGAAGACAGCGAAGAAATGCGCTACTTGCGCGAGCGTCGCAATGCTTTGGGCGGTTATTTGCCGCAGCGCAACCCCAATACCGAAGCTTTGCCGATTCCGCCGTTGGAAGCCTTCGATGCCCAACTGCAATCAAGCGGTGAGCGTGAATTCTCCACTACCATGGCTTTTGTCCGCATCCTGAATACCTTGTTGAAAGACAAACAGTTGGGCAAACGCGTGGTACCGATCGTGCCGGACGAAAGCCGTACCTTCGGTATGGAAGGCATGTTCCGCCAATACGGTATTTGGAACCCGAAAGGCCAGCTCTACACCCCGCAAGACAAAGACCAACTGATGTTCTACAAAGAATCGATTGACGGTCAGATTTTGCAGGAAGGCATTAACGAGCCCGGCGCGATGGCAGACTGGATTGCCGCAGCAACTTCTTATGCCAACAACCGTTACGCGATGATCCCGTTTTACATCTATTACTCGATGTTCGGCTTCCAACGCGTAGGCGACTTGGCTTGGGCCGCCGGCGATATGCATGCGCGCGGTTTCTTGGTTGGCGGTACCGCCGGCCGTACCACCCTGAACGGCGAAGGTTTGCAGCACGAAGACGGCCACAGCCAGATTCAGGCCGATCTGATCCCGAACTGTGTCTCTTATGATCCTACCTTCCAATACGAATTGGCGGTGATCGTGCAAGACGGCCTGCGCCGCATGTATGTTGAGCAGGAAGATGTGTTCTATTACCTGACCGTGATGAACGAGAACTATGCTCACCCGGCCATGCCGCAGCGTGAAGGTATCGAGCAAGACATCCTCAAGGGTATGTATTTGTTCCGTGCCGGTGCCGACAGCGACAAGAAAGTACAGCTGATGGGTTCGGGCGTCATCCTGAACGAAGTGATTCATGCAGCCGATTTGCTGAAAGCTGATTTCGGTGTGGAAGCCGATATCTGGTCTTGCCCGTCGTTCAACCAACTCTACCGTGATGCCATCGAAGTGGAACGCTACAATCTGTTGCATCCGCTGGCCAAAGCCAAAGTACCGTTTGTGGCACAACAATTGCAAGGTCATAACGGCCCGGTGATTGCTTCTACCGATTATATCCGCAGCTTTGCCGAACGTATCCGCAATGCCATTCCGCAAGAAAACGGTAACTTCGTTGCGTTGGGTACCGACGGTTTTGGTCGCAGCGACAGCCGCGCCAATCTGCGCGACTTCTTCGAGGTTGATCGCTACCACGTGGTAGTGGCGGCACTGAATGCGCTGGCCGACCAAGGTAAGTTGGAAAAAGTGGTGGTACAGCAAGCTATTGAGAAATACGGCATTGCTACCGAAACCGCCCCGAGCTGGAAACGCTAACACCGCAGGCCGTCTGCTTCAGACGGCCTGCTAAAGGAACTGTATATATGAGCATAGTAGAAATCAAAGTGCCCGATATCGGCGGCGCTGAAAATGTAGATGTGATTGCGGTAGAAGTTAAAGCAGGCGATACCATCGCTGTGGATGACACCCTGATTACCTTGGAAACCGATAAAGCCACCATGGATGTGCCGGCTGATGCTGCCGGTGTGGTGAAAGAAGTAAAAATCAAAGTAGGCGACAAAGTATCGGAAGGCAGCTTGATTCTCACGGTAGAAGCCGCCGGTGCCGCAGACGCATCTGCTGCCCCCGCAGCTGAATCCGCACCTGCCGCTCCGGCAGAGACTGCACCAACTGCACAAGCTGCGCCTGCTGCCGGCGGTGTGAGCGTGATTGAAGTCCCCGATATTGGCGGTAGCGAAAATGTAGATGTGATTGCCGTAGAAATCAAAGTCGGCGACACCGTTGCATTGGACGATACCCTGATTACGCTGGAAACCGATAAAGCCACTATGGACGTACCGGCGACTGCCGCTGGTGTGGTGAAAGCGGTTTATATCAAAGTGGGCGACAAAGTTTCGCAAGGTGCGAAGATTATTGAAGTAGAAGGTGCGGCTTCAACTGCTCCCGCCGCTGCGCCGCAAGCCGCAGCTCCAGCTGCCGAAGCCCCGAAAGCAGCTCCCGCACCTGCGGCGGCTCCTGCTGCCCCGGCCGCCAGCGGCGCACCGAAAGCCGCTTTTGGCGCCACCCCGATCAATGAAGCAGCCTTTATCAAAGCGCATGCCGGTCCTTCGGTTCGCAAACTGGCGCGTGAACTGGGTGTGGATTTGGGTTTGGTCAGCGGTAGCGGTGCCAAGGGCCGTATTGTAAAAGAAGACGTTAAGTCTTTCGTAAAAGGTGTAATGCAAAACGGTGGCGCACTGAAGAGTGCGGCTGCACCGGCGGCTTCTTTGGGCGGTGGTTTGGATCTCTTGCCGTGGCCGAAAGTAGACTTCACTAAGTTTGGTGCGGTTGAGGTGAAAGAACTTTCCCGTATTAAGAAAATTTCCGGCCAAAATCTGGCGCGTAACTGGGTGATGATTCCACATGTTACCCAACACGACGATGCCGATATGACCGAACTGGAAGAATTCCGCAAAAAGCTCAATAAAGAGTGGGAACGCGAAGGTGTGAAATTGTCGCCGTTGGCTTTCATCATCAAAGCCTGTGTAAAAGCGTTGCAGCAATTCCCTGAATTCAATTCTTCTTTGGACGGCGATAATCTGGTACTCAAACAGTATTACCACATCGGTTTTGCTGCCGATACGCCTAACGGCTTGGTGGTACCGGTGATTAAAGATGCCGATAAAAAAGGCTTGAAAGAGATTTCTCTCGAACTGGGTGAGTTGAGCAAAAAAGCCCGCGACGGTAAGCTTAAACCGCAAGAAATGCAAGGCGCCAGCTTCACCATTTCCAGCTTGGGTGGCATCGGTGGTACTTACTTCACGCCGATTGTAAACGCGCCGGAAGTGGCTATTTTGGGTGTATGTAAATCACAAATCCGCCCGGTGTGGAACGGTTCAGAATTCGCTCCTCGCCTGATGTGCCCGCTGTCGCTCTCGTACGACCACCGTGTAATCGATGGCGCTGCTGCCTGCCGCTTTACCACTTATCTGGGTCAGGTATTGGCAGATTTCCGCCGCATTTTGGTGTAAGTATGGCTTTTCAGACAGGCATGGTTTAAATACAGATGATGCCTGTCTGAAACCTTGACAGAGAAAGAAGCAACATGAGTTTGATTGAATTAAAAGTCCCCGATATCGGCGGCAATGAAAATGTGGACATCATCGCGGTCGAAATCAAAACCGGCGATACGGTTGCCCTTGAAGATACCTTGATTACCCTGGAAACCGACAAAGCCACCATGGATGTGCCTGCTGATGCGGCCGGTGTGGTGAAAGAAGTAAAGGTTAAAGTAGGCGACAAAATTTCCGAAGGCGGTGTGATTGCAGTAATCGAAGCTGCTGCGGCTGTCGAAGCCCCTAAAGCGGAAGCTGCACCTGCCGCCGCACCGGTTCAAGAAGCGCCGAAAGCGGCTGCTGCCCCGCAAGCCGCTCAGTTTGGCGGTACATCGGATGCCGAATACGATGTAGTAGTATTGGGCGGTGGCCCCGGCGGTTATTCCGCTGCTTTTGCCGCAGCCGATGAAGGCCTGAAAGTGGCGATTATCGAGCAATACAGCACTTTGGGCGGTGTGTGCCTGAACGTGGGCTGTATTCCTTCTAAAGCCTTGCTGCACAATGC
Source organism: uncultured Neisseria sp. (assembly GCA_937919795.1). Taxonomy (GTDB): domain Bacteria; phylum Pseudomonadota; class Gammaproteobacteria; order Burkholderiales; family Neisseriaceae; genus Neisseria. Next base: position 5,231 of record CALFOA010000403.1, on the reverse strand, counting down.
GGCGGTGATTGACGAAGTACGCCATTTGAAAGCCAACGGTATTTCTTATCCCGAGCCGGAAATCGATATCGATATGCTGCGCGGTTACAAAGAAAAAGTGATCGGCAAGCTGACTACCGGTTTGAGTGGCATGGCCAAAGCCCGCAAAGTGGATGTGATTCAGGGGCTTGGTAAGTTTTTGGATGCCAACCACATTGAAGTGGCGGTAACCGAAAGTAGCGAATACGAGCAAGCGACTGAAACCGGTGCCAAAAAAGTGGTGGCGTTTAAAAATGCCATCATCGCCGTCGGCAGCCGTGTGGTGAACCTGCCGTTTATTCCGAAAGATCCGCGTATTGTCGATTCTACCGGCGCGCTGGCACTGAAAGAAGTGCCGCAAAAAATGCTGATTATCGGCGGCGGCATCATCGGCTTGGAAATGGGTACGGTATACAGCACATTGGGCACCCGCTTGGATGTGGTAGAAATGATGGACGGCCTGATGCAGGGTGCCGATCGCGATTTGGTAAAAGTTTGGCAGAAACTGAACGAATACCGTTTCGACAACATCATGACCAACACCAAAACCGTAGCGGTAGATGCCAAAGAAGACGGCATTTATGTGACTTTCGAAGGCGAAAAAGCACCGAAAGAGCCGCAGCGTTACGATTTGGTGCTGGTAGCTGCCGGCCGTGCGCCTAACGGCAAGCTGATTGACGCGGAAAAAGCCGGTGTGATCGTTACCGATCGCGGCTTTATCGAAGTGGATAAACAGCAGCGTACCAATGTGCCGAATATTTACGCCATCGGCGATGTGGTCGGTCAGCCGATGTTGGCGCACAAAGCGGTACACGAAGGCCATGTGGCGGCGGAAAACTGCGCCGGCCATAAAGCCTTCTTCGATGCCCGCGTGATTCCGGGCGTGGCCTACACCGCACCGGAAGTGGCTTGGGTAGGCGTTACCGAAACTTCCGCTAAAGAACAAGGCATCAAAATCACCAAAGCCAGCTTCCCGTGGGCGGCTTCCGGCCGTGCGATTGCCAACGGCTGCGAAGAAGGCTTTACCAAGCTGATTTTCGACGCCGACAGCGGCTTGATTATCGGTGGCGGTATCGTTGGCCCGAATGGTGGCGATATGATCGGCGAAATCTGTTTGGCGATTGAGATGGGCTGTGATGCCACCGATATCGGCAAAACTATCCACCCACACCCGACTCTGGGTGAAACCATCGGTTTGGCTGCGGAAGTAGCGCTGGGTGTGTGCACCGATTTGCCGCCGCAACGTAAGAAGAAATAATCGAACGGTTTGAGTTGTTTGATTAGGAAGCTGCCTTGAATATCGGGCAGCTTTTTATTTTGGCTGGAATTTAAATGCCTGTCTGAAAACGAGCCAGCGAGTTTTCTGACAGGCATATTGGAAATGCTTATACAATGTTTTAAAGAGTGGGATAAGCAAAGAAGTAAGATGCTACCGTAAAAACGTTCAGACAGGCATTAATGCCTGTCTGAACGTTTTTGTTAAAAGAAGTTTTTAGCAGTTTATTGTTTGGCTGCTTCAATTTGGATATTGAGTTTCACATTCTTGCTCATACCGGCGCTAACCAGATAATCCATGCCCCACTTGGTGCGGTCGATGGTGGCTTCAAAGTCGCCGCCGCACACTTCGGTTTTCAGCATCGGGCTTTGGTAGCAGTTGAATTTGCTGGCTTTCAGGCTAACGGGGTGGGTTTGGCCGAGCATGGTGAGTTTGCCGTCTACACGGGAAACTTTGTTGCCTTGGAAGTGGAAGCGGGTGGAAACAAATCGGATTTCAGGGTATTTTTCGGCATTAAACAGGTCTGCCGATTTCAGGTGTTGGGTGAAATCGTTGCTGCTGCTTTGCAGGGTGTTTACCGGAATACGCAGGTCGATGCCGCCGCTGCGCTTGGCTTGGTCAAATTCCATTGAGCCTTCCAGATTATAGAAGCCGCCGATATTGGTGGAAGTAGCAAAATGATCGATGGCAAAACGCGCATTGGCGTGATGTGGGTCGATTTTGTAAGTGGCCGCTGATGCGGTGGCAGCCATGGCGGCGGTGAGAGCGGCAAAAACTAGGATTTGTTTCATTTAGGTTCTCCTTGGTTTGGGAAAGGAAGTTTAAAGTTTATCTGGGGCTTAGTTTAACGGTTTCTTTTCCTTTGATATATAGCTTGAAAGAAAATTTATATTTTCTTATGAAGAAATGGTATTCAGAAAAACAGCCGTCTGCGGAAAGACAGGCGGCTGTTGGGGGGAAGTGATAGCGGCTTATTTCAGAATCGTTACTTTTTGAATCACAATCGGATTTACGGGTACGTTCTGATGTTGGGCATAATCGGTGGTGGAGGATTGGGCAATTTGCTGCACCACATCCATGCCGCTGGTGACTTTGCCGAATACAGCATAGCCTGCACCTTGTGCGCTGCTATTTTTGCGGTTGAGAAAATCGTTATCGGCTACGTTGATGAAGAACTGGCTGGTGGCGGAATTTGGCGAAGCGGTGCGCGCCATGGCGATGGTACCGGTTTGGTTGGTCAGGCCGTTGTTGGCTTCGTTTACAATCGCTTTATCGGTGGCTTTTTGCACCAAGTTGGGGGTAAAACCGCCGCCTTGAATCATAAAGCCGTCGATCACGCGGTGGAAAATAGTGCCGTTGTAAAAGCCTTTTTGTGCGTAGTTGACGAAATTGGCTACGGTTTTCGGGGCTTTTTGCTCGTCTAAAGAGAGCTGGATACTGCCCATATTGGTGTCGATTACCGCACGGGTTTCAGCGTGTGCGGAGAAAGCGGTCAGGCTGATGACGGCGGCGAATAGGGGGAGGATTTTTTTCATAATCGTTACTCGTGAGTGTGTTGTGGTAAGTAGTTGGCTTTGGCTATTGGTTAGTACGATAAAGCGAGCCATCATTTTATTTTTCTTCGGCCAAAGTAAGAAAATAAGCAGCCCATCGCATACCAACCAGCCATGTTTAGAAGAATAAATAAGGGTAGGGTATTATCCAGCCAGCGGTTAGCAAAATGGGTGATAGCCAAGCTGATAATGGAAAATGGCAGAGCCAGTACAAACAGTAAGAAGCCATTCCAACTTCCTTCGGTAGGCGAGACCGATATTATCCAGGCTGCCATGCCGTAGAGCAGGGAGAATATAAGCCCCAGTTTGCTTCGATAGGGTTTCATAGCGCAGCGATTGTAGCGGGAAATTGTGTTAATAAGAGAAGGGCTTGTTTAGGATTATGAAAAATATCGGCAAGATAGAGAATGCCTGTCTGAAAACAAAACTTTTCAGACAGGCATTTAATTGATGCGCTGATTACTGATGCAAACGATTGATATATTCCACTTCTTCCTTGCTGCCCAATACCACCGATACGCGCTGGTGGAGGCCTTCGGGAACGATGTCGAGAATATCTTGCTGGGTATTGCTGCCTGCGCCGCCGGCCTGTTGCAAAACCAACAGCAAGGGATTGGCTTCGTACATCAGGCGCAGTTTGCCGGGTTTGGCCGGATCGCGTTTGTCGGCGGGGTAAAGGAACACACCGCCACGCATCAGAATGCGGTGGATTTCTGCAACCATGCTGGCCACCCAGCGCATATTGTAGTTTTTGCCGCGTGGGCCATTTTCTCCGGCCAGCAGTTCGTCAACATAACGCTGCACCGGTTCGTACCAATGGCGCTGGTTGGAAGCGTTGATGGCAAATTCTTTGGTTTGCTCGGGTACTTGCGGGTTTTCGTGGGTGAGGATGAACTCGTTGTGGTGATCAAGGGTGAATACGAATACGCCATGTTTCAAGGTGAGCACCAATTGGGTTTGCGGGCCGTATAACACATAGCCGCTGGCCACTTGGTCGCGACCGGCTTGAAGAAAGTTTTCGGTGCTCAACGCCCCTTGCGGTTTGGCCAAAATCGAGAAAATGGTGCCTACCGAGATGTTTACATCGATATTAGAAGAACCGTCTAAGGGGTCGAACAGTACCAGATAGCCGCCGTTTTCATGGCAGCTCACAAAAGTTTCTTCTTCTTCACTGGCCAAACCGGCCACCGCCAGATTGGTTTTCAGTTTTTCAATCAACAGATTATTGGCGATAACATCCAGCTTTTTCTGATCTTCGCCCTGCACGTTGCCGGTACCGGCTTCGCCGAGAACACCGGCCAGTGCGCCTTGACGTACTTGGGTACTGATGTTTTTACAGGCTTCAACGGTGGTGATGACCACGCTGCCGAGTGCATCGGGCAGTTGGTGGGCGGCCAGATGGTCGTTCAGGAAGGAGGAGAAGGTTTGCATAATCGTTTCTTTCTCTAAAATAAAACCGGTTCGGTGAATGTTGAATTATACCTGTAATCGGTTGTAATTCGAGATTAAGCGTGTACCGGCGTGCGTTTATTGAGCGGGAGCGGTGGGTTGATAATCAGCGGAAGAGGGTTGCCCCGGCTTGGCTTGCTGATCTTGCTTTTTATCGTCTTTATCCGGAATAGCGGCATCAATCACCGCGCCGGTGCCTTTTACCACCAGTTTACCGGCGGTAAACACCGTGGTCGCGGCCAAATCGACGGCACTGGCGACCAAACAGCCTTGCAGTGAAAACACCAGCGGCAGCAGTATGACAAAACGGGGTAAACGCAGGCATGTCATCAGTGTGTATCCTTGTCGTGGTCGTGATGATGGTCGTGTAGCGCTTGGTACCAAGCATCGTCGTCGCCGTCAAATTCTTCCAGTTCGTCAAAGTCGCCGTTTTCAACCATGGCTACCAGTTCTTCTAAATCGTGCGCGCCTTCCACCCAGAAACAGGGAATATCGGGTGGTGTTTCCGGCGCCAGCAGCGCGGCGGTGCCGTCGTGCCAAGCCAGCCAGTAGCCGTTGGCGGTTTGGACAAAAACAGCTTCGGGGTGGATGTGTTCGTTTTCGGTGTTGATGAGCATACGCTCGGCGATTTCGCTTTGGAAAGGCAGGGAATTCATGGGATAGCGCTTGTTTTTAGGTTTCAGACAGGCATTATGATATAGTGAATGCATCTGAAATTCTAGGCTAAACAGGAATCCTGATGCGTATTTTACTGATTGAAGACGACCCGCAAATCGGCGACGGCCTAAACCGAGGCCTGCAAAAGATGAACATGGCGGTGGATTGGTTTCGCGACGGCCTGCAAGGCGCATCGGCGTTGGAAGTGGCGCCTTATGATGCGGTGGTGCTGGATTTGGGCTTGCCGAATATCGACGGGCTAAAGATTCTGGAACAAT
>CALFOA010000402.1 GCA_937919795.1 uncultured Neisseria sp. | reverse complement strand
ACTTCTGTACCGATCAGCTTTCCTTATTATCGGAATGAACCACCAAAGGTACCCCGTGTTCGTCTAACAGCAAATCTTCTTCACGGAAATTGGGATCGTTAACTTCTTTTTCCAATTTCTTAATCGCTTTATTCCGCGTTTTCAGTCGCCTAAACAGATTGGCAATCATCAGCAAAATCACAAAGGAAAACGGGAAAGCACCGATGATAACGCCTGTCTGAACGGTATCGACTACCGCATTGTCGCCCAAAGAGAGCAACACAATGGCAACGGTTGCGATGGAAGCCACCAACACCACGCGGAATGCCGGGCTCGATTTACGCGGTGCGGACACAAATTCCGACAAAGCATAAGTACCCGAATCCAAAGAGGTTACATAGTAAGTTGCCACCAAAACGGTTGCTACCACCATCAACGCGCTGCCGCCAAACGGCAACAAATCAAGCATGGCAAACAAGCCGCTGGAGCTGTCTGCTTTAATCGCCGCGCTGATCACGCCTTTTGACAGCTCATCATAATACATACCGGCAGAAGCAATGATGCCGATCCAGATCATCACGATCACGGAAGGAATAATCGTTACCCCGATCACAAACTCGCTGATGGTGCGGCCGCGTGAAATACGCGCGATAAAACCGGCCACAAACGGGCTGAACGCAATTACCCAACACCAGATAAAAATCGTCCACCAACCGTTCCAAGCATCTTTCCAAGATTCCAAAGGCGACATGGTCAGCTCAGGGCTTACATAGAAGCTCATGTTAATGAATTGGTCTAAGAACACACCGGTGGTTTGCACCAGATTGCCGAGGATATAAACAGTCGGGCCGATCACCAGCACGCCAATCACCAGCACAATCGACAAAATGGTATTGGCTTCGGAAATAATTTTCATGCCCTTATTCACACCGGCAAAGGCCGATAAGGAAGCCAAAATACCTAATACCGCAATCACGATTACCCAGATGGTGGTATTGCTGGTCAGCAGCCCCAAGGTCTGCAAACCGGAAGTGAATTGGATGGAGGCAAAAGCAAAGCTGGTGGCCAAACCCAATACCGTCGCAATAATCGCCAGCATTTCAATCACCACACCGACCGGCCGTCGAACCGCTTTCGGCAAAATATCAACGGTGGCTTCGCGGAAGGTCAGGGTTTTGCCCAAGTTGTGATGCGAATAGGCCAAGCAGGCGGCTACCACACCGTACATGGTCCAAGCGGTAAAGCCCCAATGGAAATAGCCCCAAACGATGCCGCTCTCGCCGGGATTGCTGTTAATCGGCAGCATCGCCGCATCTTCTTTCAGCATAATCGGTTCGGCCAGCGACCAGAAAATCAAACCGATACCTTGGCCGCAGGCAAACAGCATCGAATACCAGGCAAAATTGGAAAATTCCGGTGCGGCTTTCGGCCCGCCGAGGCGTACTTTCCCCAATTTGGAAAAGGTCAGCCAAACACACATGCCCACTGAAACCAGCGAATACAGGATAATAAACCAAGCCCAGCCGCTGGTAATTTTGGTGCGCAGGAATTGAATCATATCGGAAACACCGCTTGGATTCACGGTTACCGCCACCACCACCAAGATAATCAATATCGGCGGCAGCACTTTAATAATCAGCGAATCCAGCGGCGGAATCACCGTGCCCCGAAAGCGAGGCAAACTTGCTTGAGTTTTACCGGATTCGTGATTCGGATCCTTGTGTGAAGGACTTGTCATTTCTATTCTCCATTTATTTTGTAGACCATTATGAAAAATTCATCAGGATATTATTTATTTCATCTACACTTTTGGTTATTGCATTTTAAAAAGCGAGTACTTTTAAATACTTTCTTTCTCCGCTAAGGCTTGGAGCCAACAATGCCTGTCTGAAAAAATTTTTCAGACAGGCATTTTTCAGAGTTAAAGCGCTTGGCGGCTTTTATCTTTCACACACAATACCGCCAGCATCGCCACCACCGCTACCGCCATCAAATACCAGGCCGGTGAGGTTTTCGAACCGCTCACACTGATCAACCAAGTGGCAACCAGCGGCGTGGTTCCTCCCATCAAAGCATTGGCCGAATTAAAACTGAAGGCAAATCCGGTATAACGTACATCGGTCGGAAACAGTTCGGATAGGAAGGCCGGCAACGTTCCGTCGTTCACCGACAAAATCGCGCCAAAAATAATCTGAATCAGCAGAATCAAACCGAATCCGCCCCAACCAAACGCCATAAACAGCGGCAC
>CALFOA010000401.1 GCA_937919795.1 uncultured Neisseria sp. | reverse complement strand
GCGATCCCCAAATCATCCAAAGCCTGATTAAAGGTCGCAAAACCATTGTGCACCACGCTTACCCGCGCATCCTGCGCTGCCAACTCTTCGGCTACTGCAATTGCCTGCGGATCTTTATCAAATACAATCAAACGACCTTGGCTGCCCAGTTTCGACAAAATCAGCCGGGAGTGCCCTCCCCTACCGAAGGTTCCGTCTACATAAATACCGTTTTCGCGTATCGCGAGGGCATCGACCGCTTCATGAAGCAGCACCGTAATATGCTTATGCTGATGCACTTCCTCGCTCATAGCTGTAAATCCGTTTGCGCCAATTCCATTTCTAAATCTTCAGCATCCACATCCAAGGCCTGATCCATTTCAGCCTCCCAATGCTCACGCCCCCAAAGCTCCAATCGGTTGGCGCGACCGACCAAAGTGACTTCTTTATCAAAATCCACCCGCTTGCGCAGATTGGCCGGCAACAACACTCTGCCTGCCGCATCCAATTCCAGCGTATCGGCGTTATGCAGCAGCAGGTTTTGGTAGCGCTGCAACAAAGGCTTGCCGGCCACCGGCAATGCCAGCAACTGTTCGGCTACTTTTTCCCAAACGCTTTCGGGATACATCAGCAGGCGGCTGCGCGAATCCAGCGTTACCACAATCGCAGGCGTATAGCGGCGCAGCAGCAGTTCGCGAAACTTGGCTGGTATAGCCAATCGCCCTTTGCCGTCTATGCTGAGTTCGTGAACGCCGCCAAACAAAATATCTGCTCCTGAAGGTTTTGCTGCCTAATTAATCTTTTTTTGGGAAAAGTATGCACTTTGACACACTTTACCCCACATACCTACACTATAAGAAATTTTATTCAGCCGGTCAAACGCACCAATCGTAAAAAATAACCGTACAGACAAGCACTTAAGCAGAGAGAATCACAACCTCCCGATAAATCCGGGGCGCGCAAATCCCAGAAAACTCAATGTTCACGGGAACATACGAAAAAATCAGGCCTCATTTCAGCCCGAAACAAGCCTGCCCGCGAGGCGGCAAGGCAGGCTATAATAGAATTAAATCAATAAACTTTTACATTTTCTAACGCATGAATCCAACACTCCCCCAACCCACCTCAGATGCCCGTGACGCCAGCCTTTCCCTGCAAAATCTGATACGCAGTGAAATCAACAAATATGATGGGTGGATTCCGTTTTCCCGCTTTATGGAACAGGCGCTTTATGCACCGGTTTACGGCTATTACACCGGCGGCGCCCACAAAATCGGCGCAGCCGGCGATTTCATTACCGCACCGGAATTAAGCCCGCTGTTCGGCCAAGCGCTTGCCCGTCAAATCAAAGATTTATTGCCGCAAACAGGCGGCGAGGTTTATGAATTCGGCGCAGGCACCGGCGCATTGGCCGCCACCCTGCTGCCAGAACTGGCGGAAGCAGGATTGCAACGTTATTGCATTATTGAAGTCTCGCCCGAATTGGCCGAACGCCAGCGTGAGCGGATACGGCAAAGCGCCCCCGAACTGGCCGACAAAGTAGTGCATTTGAGCGAACTGCCGGAAAGTTTCGACGGCATCATCATTGGCAACGAAGTGCTCGACGCCATGCCTTGTGAAGTAGTTCGTTACAGCGAAAGCGGTTTTGAGCAGGCCGGCGTGTCACTAAATCTTTCAGACAGGCATTTTGAATTTGCCTACCGCCCGTTAAACGATCCCGATTTATTAGCAACCGCCGCCGCTTATTTTCCCGCCTTACCCGGCTACACCAGCGAGCTGCATCCGGCGCAACACGCCTTTATCCGTTTACTGGCGCAAAAATTGCAACGCGGTGCGCTGATTCTGATCGACTACGGTTTTGATGCCGCCCAGTATTACCATCCGCAGCGCAATCAAGGCACTTTAATCGGCCACTACCGCCACCATACCGTGCACGATCCGTTTTTCTATCCCGGCCTCACCGACCTGACCGCCCATGTGAATTTCACCGACATCGCCCAAGCGGGTACCGACGGCGGCTTGGATTTAATCGGCTACACCACGCAGGCTCATTTTCTGCTCAATCTGGGCATTACCGATTTGCTGCAAGCCTGCGGCGAAAGCGACAGCCCTGCCTATCTGCGCGAAGCGGCGGCGCTGCACCAACTCACCGGCCAGCATGAAATGGGCGAGTTATTCAAAGTGATCGCCTTCGGGCGCGAAGTGGATATCGATTGGCAAGGCTTTGCCTACGGCGATATTTGCCATAAGCTGTAAACAGATAAAACGCCTGCCTAAAAACAAAATATCCCGATAAAAATCAAACATCAAACAAACAAGCCGCCGATTCTGTTTGACAAAAAACCGCGCCGCCAGTATAGTACGCGCTTCACACACGGCGAATTAGCTCAGTCGGTTAGAGCAGAGGAATCATAATCCTTGTGTCCGGGGTTCGAATCCCTGATTCGCCACCAAATATCGGGGGTATAGCTCAGTTGGTAGAGCGCTTGCATGGCATGCAAGAGGTCAGCGGTTCGATCCCGCTTACCTCCACCAGATAAAAAACAAGCCGGATGATTGATTCATCCGGCTTGTTTTATTTTATAGCGAAAAAACTTTATTTCTGCCACGGCGTTGCTGCGCCTTGTCGTACTAACTGTACTGCCTGCGGCTTGCTGCCTTGTGGCAAAAATAAGTTTTTCCACTATACTCAAATACTTTCATTTGTTTTTCAGACAGGCAATGCCTGTCTGAAACCCTCTTAAATTTCTTCTTGCCGCACTTCCTCCGGCAACCGCGGCCAACCCTCCCCCAACGGCGCTTCAACCGTAAACCATTCCCCGCGAAACGAAAAAGACAAACGCCACGCGTGTAAATACAGGCGATCAGCGGGTGTGCCGCCGTATAAGGTATCGCCCAATATCGGGCTGCCGAGGCTTTTCATCGCCACACGCAACTGGTGAGTTTTGCCGGTGAGCGGTTGTAATACAAACAGGCGACGGCCGGGTTCGCTGCTGTGGCTGCTGAAGCGGGTTTGAGCCGGATTTTCCATGCTGCGGGTGAGCTTCCAAGCACCTTGGCGACTGCGCACCATATCACCCTTAATCCAACCTTGTTTTTTCGACGGCTTGCGGTCGCCGAGCGCGAGATAGGTTTTTTTCACCTCTCGGTTGGCAAACGCCTGCGCCAATTCGGAAGCTGCATCCGCATTCAACGCCAGCAACAACGCGCCGCTGGTGGGTTTGTCCAAGCGGTGTACCAACCAAAGCTGCGGCACGCCGAGTTGTTGCGCCAGCATTTCGGTGAGGCCGCTGTCGTTTTGATCGCGGTGCACCGACAAGCCGGCGGGCTTGTTGATGACGACAAAATCGGGGGTTTGCAGCAGAATATCGAACATGGTTTCAGACAGGCATTGCTCAGGATGGGAATGCACGATTATATAGTGAAACCACTGCTACGGCGTTGATTCGCGGTAGCAGTGGTTTCACTGATGCCTGTCTGAAAGCTAACAAATTTTCAGACAGGCATTTATTTCAATACTCAATGATGATGCTGATGCTGCATCGGTGCCATCTGCTCTGGTGCGGCGTTGGACTGAACGGTTACCTGTATGGTTTTGGCAGGTGCGTGTTTGAATTTCAGCGTCAGCGGAAACGTATCACCGGCTTTCAGCGGCGCCTTCAAACCCATCAGCATGATGTGGTAACTGCCGGGTTTCAGGGTAACGGTTTGGCCTTTCGGCAGCGCCAAGCCGCCTGCCAATTCGCGCATCCGCATCACACCGTTGTCATTGATGTGGGTATGTACTTCCACTTTGTTGCTGACCGGGCTTTGGCCGCCGGTTAAGGTATCTTCGCGGACACCGTCATTTTTAATGTCCAGAAACACGCCGCCCATGCTCATACCGGCTACGGTTTCTCGCGCCCAAGCACGCTCGGCCCGAATCCCGCCGGCCAAAGCGGCTTGGCAGGCGGCCAACAAAGATAAGGTAAACAGATATTTTTTCATGGTTTTTGCCTTTCAAATGAGAAAATCGAATACGCGTTTTAGTGAAACCACTGCCGCAACAACGGAATGCGTGAAAACACCGCCCCATCCAACAGCCACAGCACAATAATCACCATAGCGGCAGCGGGAAAACATAATGCAATCGCCAACAGCAATAATGCAGCGCCCTTCCAGCCCGGCAGCGGAATATTTTGCGCCGGCGGCACCAAACCACCCGCCCCGGCAGGCCGCCGCTGCAACCACATGATCCAGCCGCTGATGCACAGGGTAATCACCGCCAGGCAAAACGCCACATTAACAGCCACACTCCACCAGCCCAAAGTGCCCATGTGCAGCGCCACGCCAACCGCCATAAATTTGCCGAACCAGCTGTAATCCTGATAACGGATGTCGGCCAGTATTTTGCCGCTGTAGCGGTCGATGTGTACGGTACGGTCGGCAGTAGGGCTGCTGCTGTCGTAGCTCATCGAATCCTGATTCAGCGTCCACACCCCGGAATCCCCCTTGGGAAAATACAGCTGATAACGCCCTTGGAAACCGATTTCGCGGGCATAGCGATCCAGCGTTTCCAGTGTTAACGGCTCTTGCGGGCTGATTCCGTCTTTACCGGCAGTGCTGCCCGATTGCGGCAGCGGCGTCAGCTCCAGCACCCAAGGTATTTCTTTGCTGCCGCCGTCATTCAGATCACCGTGCAGCAGCGTGGAAACCGGTACCGGCTCGACACCCCATTTACCGGCCGGAAACTGCGACCACGCCTGTACCATTTTGCCGCCCCAGATACCCGCCCAGGCCAGCCCGGAAAGGCAGAAAAACAGCAGCAACACCGCCACCCAGCTACCGATTGCGCCGTGCAGACCACGCCAAAACGAACGCTTTTTACCCAGCGTCGGCAACAGCATTTTGCCGATGCCGCGTTGCTTGTTCCACCAAAGATACAGCCCGGTCAGTATCAACAGAATGGTCAGCGAAGCGGCGGCTTCCATCATAAAATCGCCCGCCGTACCGATTAATAAATCGCCGTGAATGTCGTCCATCAGTTGATAAAAATTCTGATTGAGCGGATGGCTGTCGACCACCGCGGCAGTATAAGGATCCACCGCCACCATAGTGGCACCGCCCTCGCCGTCGTTCACTCGGAACACCGCGACTTGGTCGTCGGCTCGCGGGGCGATATACTGCACCACCGAGCCGCGCTCCTTATCCGCCGCCTCCAAAGCCGCTTGTGCCTGCCGTGAAAGCGGCTGCACGCTCTGCCCCACCGCAACCGCCAGCCGTTCTTTTTCTTTACCTTGAATATTGGCCGACAACAGCATTGCCAGCCCGGTAGCGGCCAGCAAAATCAGAAACGGCGTAACCAGTACACCTGCATAAAAATGCCAGCGCCAGGCCCGTGAGCAGCCAGCGCACCCAGGCGGCTTCGGTATGGC
>CALFOA010000400.1 GCA_937919795.1 uncultured Neisseria sp. | reverse complement strand
CGGCCAGCAAATCGCCCAAATCTTCGCGCGCCACCGAATCGGTTAACTCCAGCAGCACATGCCAATCGGCATCGAGCGGGGCGTTCAGCTGGCTAAACTCGGCGGACAGCTGCAAGGCAAAGCGGCTGATTAACTCGAAACTGCCCAAACGCTCGGCAAAACGGCCTTGCACCCAGGTCAACAGTTCCACCGCCCGCTCAATCGATGCCACCCCCACCCACGCCGCTTCTACCGTGCGCGGCAATGCCGATAATTTCAGCGTGGCGGCGGTGATGATGCCGAGCGTGCCTTCGCTGCCGATAAACAGATGGCGCAAATCATAGCCGGTGGTGTTTTTATGCAGAGGCTGCAATTGAGTCAGCAGCTCGCCGCCGGGCAGCACCACTTCCAAACCCAACACCAAATCGCGCATAGTGCCGTAGCGCACCACGTTCACGCCACCGGCGTTGCAGGCCAAGTTGCCGCCGATTTGGCAGGACCCCTCGCTGGCCAAGCTCAACGGAAACAGCCGATCAACTTCCGCCGCCGCTTGTTGCACCGTTTGCAGTATGCAACCGGCCTCCACCGTAATCGCATTATCGGCCAAATTCAGCTTGCGAATGCGGTTGAGCTTGCTTAAATTGAGCAACACTCCGCCAGCCGGCACCGCCGCACCGCACAAACCGGTATTACCGCCCTGCGGGGTCACCGGAATGCGGTGTTCGTGGCAAAACTTCATCACGGCCTGCACCGCCGCCACGCTCTGCGGCTGCACCACCATATCGGCCTGGCCGGTATAACGGCGGCGCTGGTCGATGAGCAGCGCAGCGGCGTCATCAACGATTTCGCTCTCTTTGAGCAAGCCGCGTAGAGCGGTTTGCCAATCGGGTGTGTTCATGGTGGTAATCCTTTGGGGATACTTCTTTATCTGGGGCGCGGTTATGGTGGGATGTGAGTTCAACCCTACTATCGAATAAATAACAATAAATAGCCGAGAAGGAAAGAAATACAAGCATTAGCAAAAGCCATTCGATAGAAAAAATATGAAATCTTGGCCTGCTTATCACCCTCGTCTTTTAATTCAACCACCTTATTAAATACCGCATGTTTACTGATCGACAGAGGAAAGCTCAATTGTTTTTTGATGTTTCTGGCAAAAAAGTAATACAAAGACAAATTGATCGCATAGGTTGCCAGTGAAATCTTAAAAACCGTCATATTCACAACCAAATGATACAGCGTTTGAAAATCCATACCCTACCCACTTTTTCCGAATCAACTGCCAGCACAAATCTATCAATCTTAAAAACTGCCTCGCAAAGACAGCAGGCCTGTCTGAAAGAATCAACGCTTTTTCAGACAGGCCTCTTATTTATTTTCCGTTTACCAATCGTCCCGCTCGAATTTATCCAAACGGGCGTGCAGGCGGGCAATGTCGTCGCGCAGGCGGTCGACTTCGTTTTTCCATTCGTCGAACTCTTCGCGGCTAATCACCGGCGCTTGCGGCTCTTTGGCGAAATCGGCGGCCTGATCCATCAAGCTTTGGCCGATTTGTTTCAAGGTGTGGCCGACTTTTTCCGCTCGGCTGGCGATGCTGCCCGCTGCGGCGTTGCCAAACAGGCGGGCGAGATCGTCGCTGGCGTCGTAGCGCAGGCTGCCGATTAGAGGCAGCAGGTTGAAACCCAGTTCCTGATTGCCGCCGATATCGAAATCGCCGACGCCGGGCATCTGCTTTTGCATCAATTTCTGCATCGCGCTGGCGTGGAACGTGAGCACGGTATCAGCTTCGCGCTCGCTGGCTTCCAGAAAGCCCTGCGCGTTAAACTGACCGTGTACGCGCAAACCGGCGATATTAAGAGTCAGCACGATGCCGTTGTAACCGGCCAGCGCGTGCTGGGTTTCAGGATTCTGCTGAATCAGATGGTTGATAACAGGTAGAGCCAACATCGTCTCCCTCTTTCATTTAGCTGAGGCTTGCTTTATATAATATAGCGGAAAAATTTATTTTTGCCACAAGGCAGCAAGCCGCAGACAGTACATAAAGTACGGAACCGATTCTGTTGCCGCTTTAGCGGCTTACAAAATCGTTCTCTTTGAGCTAAGGCGCAGCAACGCCGTGGCGGAAATAAAATTTTTTCGCTATAGCAAACCAGAATAATTAATTTCGGTATAGGCTGACAACGGTTTTCCCGCTGCCGCCTGCTTCAAATTCGGGGAGCGGCACGCCCAGTTTGACCGCTTCGGCGGTGTAAAACGCGCGCCTGCTCGGCTGCGGGGTTTCCACCCAATTTCTGATGCGGATGCCGCCGGGCTGTTCTGCCGCCTGCCACAACGCAGCGACCGCCCGCTCGCGGTGCAACATATTCACCGGCGCATCGGCATTCGCAATCACCTTGCTGCGCCGCAATAAGCTGGTGAGCGGATGGCGGCTGCTGTCGTACAAACCACCCAAGCGCAGGATGTCTATGTTTGCTATACCGCTGTTTAATAAAATCTGTTCGGCAGCGACTACTTTTTTCGCGCTGTCGCTCTCGGGCGCAAGCGGGCTGTTTTCATCGCACACGCGCGCGCTGTTACCATAAACACCTACGCTGCTGCTGTAAACCAAATGCTTCACACCATAAGCCTTCGCCTGTTCGCACCAAGTTTTCAGACAGGCCTCGTAATCATTCAATGCCGACGGCGGCAACAAACAAATCCACACGCTTTTATCCGCCCAATCTTTTTCTAAAGCTTGGCAAAGCGCTTGGCGGTCGTCAGCATCCACGGCTTCCAAGGCAATCGGCAGATTAATGTCGTCCGAACTGATGTGGCGTTTAATCGCCGCCACTTCGGCTCCGGCCTGATACGCCCGCTCGGCCAGCGGCCTGCCCAGATAGCCGAAACCGAGTATGCCGACGGCGGGAACTTCGCTCATGGTGCAACCTTGGCATTGGTCGTTTGCTCGGTCAGCCAAGCGGGTTGTATCCACTTGGGCGCATCATGCGGCTGGTAATTTTCCAATTTCACCAACAATTCTTGCGGCGTATCGGCCACGCACAGCAGGCTTAAGTTGGCAGCCGGCATAAAGCCTTGCGTGGCGGTTTGCTGCAACAGCGCAAGCAGCGGATCATAAAAACCGGCAGTATTCACCAGCCCCACCGGCTTGCGGTGCTGCTTCAATTGCGCCAGCGAGAGCACTTCAAACAATTCTTCAAAAGTACCGATGCCGCCCGCCAGCGCGATAAACGCATCGCCTAGCTCTATCATTTTGTTTTTGCGCGACGGCATATCCGGCGTCTCAATCAATTCGGTTAAACCGCGGTGCGCCACTTCTTTTTCACGCAGAAAAGTCGGAATCACGCCGACAGCTTCGCCACCCGCCTGCAACACCGCGTCGGCCACCGTGCCCATCAGGCCGATGCAGCCACCACCATAAACCAAACGGCTGCCACGCTTAGCAATCGCTTCGCCCAAGCCGCGCGCCGCTTCCGCATAAACCGGCGTGGCGCCCAAATTGGAACCGCAATACACCACGATATTGTTCATCAAATCACCGCCTGCGGATAAGCGCCGATCACTTTCACAAACACATTGTGTTCAGCAAATTCGTTTAACACCGTGCGCACCGCCAAATCTTCGCAATGGCCGTCGATGTCGACAAAGAATACATATTCCCACAAACCGGTACGGCTCGGGCGGCTTTCAAACTTGCTCATCGAAATACCGGCGGCGCTGAACGGTGCCAGCAAGGCATTCACCGCACCGGCTTTATTGGGGGTAGAGAACACCAGCGAAGTTTTGTCGCGACCGGTCGGCACGGTTTGCTGGTGGCCGAGCACCAAGAAACGGGTGGTGTTGTTCGGCTCGTCTTCAATGTTAACCGCCAGTTTGTGCAAGCCGTAAATCTCGGCAGCGGTTTGGCCGGCAATGGCAACGGCCGCCACGTCTTGCGCGGCCAAACGCGCCGCTTCGCCGTTGCTGGACACCGCGATGCGCTCCACCGTTTCCGGCAGATGCTGGTTCAGCCATTCGTGGCATTGTGCCAACGCCTGCGCATGGGCATATACCACTTTGATCCCGTCAAAACCTTCGCGATTGCGCAAAAGATTATGGTGCACCCGCAGAATCACTTCACCACAGGCGCGCAGCGGGCTTTCCACCAGCAAATCCAGCGTGCGGCCAACCGAGCCTTCGGTGGAATTCTCAATCGGCGCCACCACATAATCGGCTTGGCGCGCTTCCACCATCCGCATGCCTTCATCAATAGTGGCACACGGCAACGTATGGGCGGCATGGCCGAAATGCTTAATCGCCGCCTGCTGGGTAAACGTGCCTTGCGGGCCGAGATAGGCGATGGTGAGCGGGCGTTCTATCGCCAGACATTCGCTCATGATTTCGCGAAACAGTCGGGTCACCGCTTCATTGGGCAGCGGCCCTTGGTTCAACTGCTGAATCCGCAGCAACACCTGCGCCTCGCGCTCCGGGCGGTACACCACGCCGGTGCCTTTCAACTCGCCGATGGCGTGCGCATGGCCGGCACGGCGGTTTAACAACTCGAGAATTTCAGCATCAATGGCATCAATGGCCTCGCGGTGCGGCAGCAGTTTCTCTTCAACAGACATGATATTCCTCTGGCGAAAATGGGCGGGAAACAGGGGCTTGGCGCGTCACACCAAACAAGCGGGCATTTTAGCATTAAACCGGCACTCGTTTAGTTCAAAATACCGTTATTTTCAGACAGGCATTTCAGGTAAACCGCCCTGTTCAAATACTGCCCTCTTTTTCAATCACCAAAATCCGTGCTTCACCCTTGGGGTGGGCAACATGCTCGGTACCGATGCCGGCATAGAAAATATCACCGGCTTCCAGGCGCACTACCCGCTCCGCGCCGTCCAGCCGATAATGCATATCGACGATGCCGTCCATCACGGCAAACACTTCTTCGCCGTCGTTGACATGCCATTGATAAGGTTTGTCCGTCCAATGCAGGCGTACACTGATGCCGTTTAAGCTGGCGATATCCAGCGCACCCCAGGCGCGGCTGGCGGTAAAGCGGGCAGATTGAATGATTTTGTGCGACATGCTCATCCTCCTTCATCACGGTTACGTCCGCTTATTTTTAATCCAGCTTCAACGCTTTGGCAACAACTCTTTGCGCGAAAATCCCCACAACAGGCTCACGCCCAATAAGCTCGACAACAACATCATGCCCGCCATCACGTTCACCGTACCATCATGCAGCATGGTGGCCAGCCAGCCCATCAGCGCAGCGATTAGAGAGGAACCCGACATCAACAGCGCATTGGCGCTGCCGCCGTCGCTACGAAAATGCGCCATAAAACAGGCTTGAGTATTGGCGCTGATTAAACCTTGGGTACCCACCGACAGCATCACGGCCAACACCAGCAGCCACATCGGCGGCAAGCCGAAAGAAAGCACCAGCAACACCATCAGCACATTGGCCGCCAGTTGCAAACCCACGCCCCATTTCAAAATATCTTCGGCATTGCTGCCGGTTTTCAAGCGCCAGGCAGTGATGCGGTTGAACGCCGCCATGGTGAGGATATTGCAGGCAAACACCCAGGCATAATTAGTGGGGGTTAACTCGTATAACTTCATGTAAACAAACGGCGACTCGGTTAAGAAACAAAACATCGAGCCAAAGCTGAAGGCTTGCAGAAATAGAAAGCCCAACGCCCGATGGGTTTGCAAAACATGGTAGTAACGCTTAAACACGCCGCTCATAAAGTGGTGGTCTATCTTGCCGCCGCTGCCGCCGCTGGCAGGCAAAAACAGGTAAACCAGCACCAAAATCAGCGCGCCGTAAAAAGTGAGCGCGCCGAAAATCGTGCGCCAGCCGCCGATACTTTGCAACATCGAGCCCAGCATCGGGGCAACCAAAGGCGCCATCATCAGAATAATGCCAATCAGCGCAAACATCTGCGCCGCTTGGCGGCCTTCATAATGATCGCGCACCACCGCGCCCACCGTCACCACCGCCATTCCCGCGCCCAAAGCCTGAATCCAGCGCAAAGCCAACAGTTGTTCTACATTTTGCAACAGCGTTAAGCCCAAACTGCTGAGCACAAACAGCGCCAATCCGGCCAAAGCCACACTGCGCCGCCCTTTTACATCGGAAATCGAGCCGCCTACCAACTGGCCGATTGCTACGCCAAACATAAAACTGCTCAAGCTTTTTTCAATCAAATGAATATCCGCCTGAAGATAGTCGGCAAGCTGCGGAATAGCGGGCAGATAAGCGTCTATCGACAAAGGCATTAACGCAATTAAGGCCGCCAATAAAATGGCGGTCTGTTTTTCGGTAAGGGTTCGGCGGGTAACCGGCATGGAAAACTTTCTAAGCAAACTTCGCAGCAGGCGGTTGGCCTGTCTGAAAGAAAAGATAAACCGCCCAAACGGGCGGCAAAGGGCTGATAAATTGGATAATTCGGTGATTATACGCGCTTTCCCAACCGCTTTCAAAATTACAAAACAGTATAGCTGAGGATCATTGATACGGCACAAAAAAGCGGCGGAACCGCTTTACCGATTACGCCGTATTTCTCAACAGAGACAATAGTAAGAAAAGGAAATATAAAACCCAAACTTGATGGCTATGATTATCCGCCTGCGCTTCAGCGGATGTGTTGACGCATATCAAAAATCACTGATTGGGTTATTTTTTATCAAATAGAGAAGTAAATACATCCGTTATTTGCTTCACCTTTAAACAAACTATAGCGAAAGTAATAAAGAATTGATACAAGGCAGCGAGCTGCAGGCAGTA
>CALFOA010000399.1 GCA_937919795.1 uncultured Neisseria sp. | reverse complement strand
CTGTCCTAAGCAATTGCATAGGCGGGCGGTGTCGAGAATGGTGCCGGAGCCGATGACGCGTTCTTTGGGCAGGCCGGAGAATTTCCAAGTGGCGTAAGAAAGTACGTCTACCGGGTTGGTGGCCACCAAGAAAATACCTTGAAAACCGGCCGCCATTACTTCGCCGACGATGCTGTGGAACACTTTCAGGTTGTTATCAATCAGATCCAAGCGGGTTTCGCCGGGGCGTTGCGGCACACCGGCGCAAATACACACCACATCGGCATCGGCGCAATCGGCGTAACTGCCTTGTTTCACTTTGGTGGGCGTGGGGGCGTACAGCACGCCGTGGCGCAAGTCGCGCACTTCGGCATGAGCGCGTTTTTCGTTCAGGTCAATCAATACCAATTCATCGCTCATGCCCTGATTCAATACGGCAAACGCATAGCTGATGCCGACTGCGCCGGTGCCGATAACAACAACTTTGTTTCCTACTTTGCTGGTCATGATACTCTCCTGAACAATCGATAAAATATGTGTTGAAGTAATTCTACAACAAACTGGGGCGATTAAGGCTGTTTTAAGTCAAACAAGCGATGAGTTTGGGAATAAAATTGAGCATAAAATCATATAAATCTTTGTTTAACATAAAAGTTGTAAAACTACAAATGCCTGTCTGAAAACCAGCTTGCGCGTTGCTGCGAAGCTAAATTTTTTCAGACAGGCATTTATAGTTTTAAAGATAAAACCGTTTAACTCTGACGACGTTCGCCCAATTCCGCAGCAGCGGTAAACAACACATCGGTAGACGAGTTCAACGCGGTTTCGCAAGAATCCTGCACCACGCCGATGGTGAAGCCTACCGCCACCACCTGCATCGCCACATCATTGCTGATGCCCAACAGGTTGCAGGCCAGCGGAATCAGCAGCAGCGAGCCACCGGCTACACCGGAAGCGCCGCAGGCACTCACTGTTGCCAGCAAGCTCAACAGCAAAGCGGTAGTGAAGTCCACCTGAATATTTTGAGTGTGCGCCGCCGCCAGCGACAGTACGCTAATGGTAATCGCTGCACCTGCCATATTGATGGTGGCGCCCAGTGGGATTGAAATCGAATAAGTATCTTCGTTCAAACCCAATTTCTTACACAGCATCATGTTCACCGGAATATTGGCGGCGGAAGAGCGAGTGAAGAAGGCGGTTACGCCGCTTTCACGCAGGCAGGTGAGCACCAGCGGATAAGGATTGCGGCGAAGTTTCCACCACACAATCAGTGGATTCAGTACCAGTGCAATAAACAGCATACTGCCCACCAATACCAGCAACAGTTTGGCATAGCTCGCCAGCCCTTCTAGGCCGGTGGCCGCTACCGTGGTGGTGACGATACCGAAAATGCCCAAAGGCGCAAAGCGAATCACCCAGCCAACGATTTTGGAAACCGCATCGCCCATGTCTATCATCATCAGGCGGGTACTTTCCGCTGCATGGCGCAGGGCAAAACCAAGCAGCAACGCCCAGAACAGAATGCCGATGTAGTTGCCGCTGGATAAGGCGGTAACCGGGTTGGCCACCAGATTCATCAGCAGAGTCTGCAAGACTTCAGCGATACCGGAAGGCGGCGCATTGTCGCCGGCAGCGGTATGCGCCAGCGCAATATTGGTGGGAAACAAAAAGCTTGCTGCCACGCCGGCCGTCGCCGCGGCAAAAGTACCAATCACATACAGTATCACAATCGGTTTTACCCGCGCTTCGCTGCCGGTTTGGTGTTGCGCCACGGCGGCCGCCACCAATACAAATACCAAAACCGGCGCAATCGCTTTCAATGCGCCGACAAACATATTGCCTAAAATACCGATACCCGCCACCGTTTGTGCGGAAACGAGCGGGCTGGAACCGCTGCCCAGATAACCGACCAGCGTGCCCAGCAGCAAGCCGATGATAATTTGCTTCACCAGGCTGACCCGGTTGAGCGTCGCCCAAAATGAGTTGGCGGCTGACATGAGACTTTCCTTGAAATTTAAAAAATGTAATTTTACATCAATCTATGAAATAAAATGAAGAATGTTGTCGTTTGTGGTGGTGTAAGCCAGATGAATATCGCCATGCTTGTCTGAAAAATACCGTAACCTAATCATGACAGAAGTTTAACTGCACAAAATTTCACGTCGTTCGTTTTCAGACAGGCATTTCTTTTTAATTAACCGGCAAATGCCACGCTAAACGAACAAATCAGCGCCGCCGCTGTCCAAGCCCCGATATGCCTGTCTGAAAGGCCGACACGGGATTACAGCCCTTAAAAACAATGCTAAAATCATCCGCGCCTGCTTGATTGCCGTTTTGTGCCGAATGAACGATTTATGAAAAAATTCCCCGCCACCGCTTTTTTGTTGACCACTCTCGCCCTTGCCTGCCAGCAAGCTTGGGCCGACACTGCTGCCGCGCCCGATGCCCCAGCCGCCTCGGCGGCGAGCGATAGTCAACCTCAGCCGGCCGATTATGTGCGCGTTGAGCAGCCTCGGCAGGTGGAGGCAGAAGAAGGCAAAAAGCTCACGCCCAAGTATCCAGTGGAAATCAACACCGGCGGCAATGACGAAGTTAAAACCATGCTGGAAACCCATTTGCCGCTGATTACCGAGCAGCAACAGGAAGAGCTGGATTTAGAGCAAGTCGGCTTTTTGCTGGAAGACACGCCAAACGATGTGCAAAACATGATGCGCACTCAGGGCTACTTCAACAGCCAAACCAATGTACAAAGCAGGGGCAACGGCTATCTGATCAACGTCACCCCCGGCAAGCGCACCCATATTGAGAATGTTAACGTCGCCATCATCGGCGATGTGCTACAAGATGCCGAATTGGGCAGTTACTATAAAAATGCGATGAACGATTGGTCGCTGCCGGTCGGCGCACCTTTTCAGCAAGACAACTGGTCGCAAAGCAAAACCGCTTCCCTCTCGGCGGTTGCCCGCAAAAAATACCCGCTGGCGCGTTTCACCCAAACCCAAGCCAGCGTGAACCCCAACAACAACACCGCCGATTTAACCGTGGTGATCGACAGCCATCAGCCGATTTATTTTGGTGACATCCACATCACCGGCACCCAACGTTATCCCGAAAGCGTGGTCAGCGGCTTGGCACCGTTTCAGACAGGCTCTCCCTATGATTTAAATCAGTTGTTGGACTACCAGCAAGCTTTAGAACAAAACAGCCATTACTCCGGCGCCTCGGTTGAAGCGGATTTCGATAACCTACAGGGCGACCGCGTGCCGATTAAAGTGAGCGTAAGCGAGCTGAAAAAACACAAACTCGAACTCGGCCTGCGCTGGGATTCCGAGTACGGCCTCGGCGGCAAAGTCGGCTACGACTATTACAACTTGTTTAATAAAGGCTATGTCGGCTCCGTGGTGGCGGATGCCGACCGCTATCAAACCACGCTCTCCGCCGGTATCAGCCAGCCGCGCAATAATCATGGCCATTTCTGGACCACCAATACGTCCTACTCCCGTTCCACCACTCAAAACCTCGAAACCAAAGATTTAACCAGCGGTATTTGGTTTGTGCGCGACCGCAACAACATCGAATCGCGCCTTGGCGTAGAATACATTTCCGGCAGCCGCCGCATTCCGTCCACCAATACCAACCTGGGCCACAGCACCGCCACCATGCTTACTGCTTCTTGGCGTAAACAAGACATCGAAACCACCCTGCGCCCGGCCAACGGCTATTATCTGGATGCCAAAGTCGGCACCACATTGGGCTCGCTGCTCTCCACCACCTCCATTCAGCGCGCCACCGCCCGCGCCGGTTATTACTTTACGCCCGAGAAAAAAGAATACGGTACCTTCGTGGTACGCGGGCAGGTAGGCTACGTGTATGCCAAAGAGAATAACGAAGTACCGGCCAGCCTGATGTTCCGCAGCGGCGGCGCCACTTCAATACGCGGTTATGAGCTCGACAGTATCGGCTTGGCCGGCCCCGGCGACTCAGTATTACCCGACCGCGCACTGGCCATCGCCAGCCTGGAATACCAGTATCCGATTAATAAAGACTTCTCCGCCGCTATCTTCCACGATATGGGCGACGTTTCGCGCAGCTTTAAAGACATGGGCTTAAAACACGGCACCGGCCTCGGTGTGCGCTGGTTCAGCCCGGTTGCGCCGTTTTCATTCGACATTGCCTACGGCCACAACGATAAGAAAATACGTTGGCACATCAGCTTAGGAACCCATTTCTAATGACGGCCAGCACCCCCGCCCTCACTCCCGATACCGGCCTGCCCGCCGACACCCCGCCGAGCGCACCGAAAAAACGCGGCCGCAAATGGCTGCGCGCCATCTTGCTGCTGTTTGTATTGGCTATTCTGATGCTGGCCGGGCTGATTGCCTGGCTGATTTCCACCGAATCCGGCCTGCGCTTCGGCCTGTATAAAGTGCCGGGCTGGTTTGGCGTGAACATCAGTTCCAAAACCCTGCATGGCACACTCTTGAAAGGCTTCAACGGCGAAGAGTGGCGCATCGAAACGCCGGGCAGCGACATCGATATCTCCAGCCTCACCCTCGCTTGGCAGCCGCAAGAGTTGTGGCAGAAAAAACTGCACATCCAGCGCTTGGCGGCCGGCGACATCCATATTCAGAGCAAACCGACGCCGCCGAAAGAGTCGACTCCATCGAAAGCACCGGAAAGCGTGAGCCTGCCGGTGGAAGTGGCACTGGATTCGCTGGAAGTCGGCCGGATTACCAGCGGCAAGGCCAAGAGTGTGTTGCTGCGCCATGCCCGCTTGAATTATGTTTATGACCATCAGCAACACCGCGTCCAAATCGGCTCTATCCAAACGCCGTGGAGCGACAGCAACGGCAAACTCAGCTTGGATACCGCCGCACCGTTCAAGCTAAACGGCGACATTGCCGGCAACGGCGTGCTCAACGATATTGCGGTGGACGGCACGTTTGCCTTAGCCGGTGAATTGGAGAACATCCAGCTCAACAGCCATTTGGCCGGCAAGGGCGTCAAACTCACTGCCGACACCCAAATCCACCCGTTCGGCAACTCGCTCGATGAAATCATCGGCCACGTTGCCATCAAAGGCAACGGCCTCAATCCGCAAGCCTTTATCCCCAGCGCACCGAAAGCCGATCTCGATTTTGATGCCACTGTAGTGCCCGCCGTCACGTCCGGTCTCGCGCTGGAAGGCTCCATCGATTTGGCTAACCACCAAGCCGCTCCCGCCGATCAGAGCGGTATCCCGGTACGCAGCCTGTTGGCCGACTTCACCATCGATGAAAACGGTGTATTAGTGATCCGCGAAGCCGAAGCCGCCTTGTTGAAAAAAGGCCGCATCAGCTTCAGCGGCAGCACCGATACTGAAAAACAAACCCTGAATCTCGACACCCATTCGCACGACGTGGTGTTGGGCGATGTGATTGCGCAAGATTATCCCGATGCGCTCAACGGCAAAATCCAGTTGCGCGGCAGCTATCGTGATCCGCAGGCATTGCTAGATTTCACCTTTGGCAAAACCAAAGCCAACGGCGACGTAACCCTCAATACCGATGCGGCTAACGGCCAGCAAACCGTAAATCTCAAGCAACTGCTGATTCAGCCGGAAAACGGCGGAGAAACCCAAGCCAGCGGCACTTTAGAGCTGTTTAAAGACCAAGCGCTGAACTTCAACGTAACCAGCAAAAATTTCAACCCCGCCAAATTGCACACCACCTTGCCCGAAGGTAATGTAAACGGCAATATTTTGCTGACCGGTGCCATCGGCAAGCAGTTGTTCAACGGCAAAATGCAGTTCGGCCAAAGCACGCTCTCCGGCGTAGCGCTCTCCGGCAATGCCGACATTGAATACAATAAAGACCACCTCAGCCGCGCACTCACCGATATCGCGTTGGGGCGTAATATCATCAAAACCAGCGGCAGTTTCGGCAAACAAGGCGACCGCCTCAACCTCAACATCAATGCGCCCGATATCGCCCGTTTTGGTTTCGGTATGTCTGGCCTGTTGGTGGCACAAGGCACGTTGGCCGGCTCGCCCAAGCAGTTGGAAGCCAACTTAAACGGCCGTGCCGAACGGCTTAACATCAACAAAGCGCTGCAAATTAATCACCTCACCTTCAATCTGCAAGGCTCGCCCGATTTAAACAAACCGCTGCACGTACAGGCGGAAGGCCGCCAGATTATTATTCCCGGCAAGGAAGCACCCACCCGCATCGATGCGGTAAACCTCGACATCAACGGTACCGGCCGCCGCCAAAGCATCCGCGGCAACGGTAATATGGCGTTTGACGGCAAACCTTACCGCTTCAACCTCGCTGCCGACGGCGGCCTGAACGAGCGCAACCAGTGGCTGGGCACGGTGAGTGCGCTCGACGTTAGCGGTGCCTTCAACCTCAGACTGCAAAATCCGCTCAACCTCGAAGCCGGCGCCGTCAAGCTCGAACTCAACCGCCAGCATGTGACTCCCGACAGCGTGATCCCCCAGGGTCAGGCCGTGCTGCTGCAGCGCAACGGCAATATGGCCATCGACTGCCTGGACGACGTGCACCCCGACGTGGCCTACTACGCCGTGCTGGCCGCAAAAATCGTGGGCCTGGATATCGCCGGCATGGACATGATCCTCAAGGACGTTTCCCAGCCCATGCAGGGCCAGGGCGCGATCCTGGAAGTCAATGCCGGCCCCGGCCTGCTGATGCACCTCAAGCCCACCAGCGGCGCACCGCGCCCCGTGGGCATGGCCATTGCCGACCATCTCTTCCCCCGCGAAGACG
>CALFOA010000398.1 GCA_937919795.1 uncultured Neisseria sp. | reverse complement strand
ATTTAATCAAATATAAATACTCAAAGAAATGCCTGTCTGAAAAAAACTTTCAGACAGGCATTGATTCATCAAACTTCAATCACCATCAACTCTCCGCCATCGCCATCAAGCTGGCATTACCGCCGGCGGCAGTGGTATTGACGCTCAAGCTGATTTCTTCGAACACTGGCAGAATATCTAAGCCTTGCGTGGCATCGATTACCTTAATCAGCGCGCCGTCTTGCAATGCCGCCTGCTGGCGCAGTTCGCTGCTCAGATTTTCCAATGCAATCAAATGACTGATGGCGGCGGGAATATTGCGACTGCTCACTTCAATCAAGCCTTCGCTGTGTTCGCGCCAGATGGCCAACGGATGATCTTCGGTAACCACGGTTTTCACACCGGCTGCGGCAAGTTTGATCCACGCGGCAAAGGCATCGGCCAAGCTGCCACCGTAGAGCCAGACTTTTTTCGGTGCGTGCCACAGTGCAACGTTGCGCTCGCCAGTCGGCCCTGGCAACAGCGCTTCGGCTTGGCGCAGCGTGTGTACACGTGCTTCGCCGATGATGCGGCCGAAATTCACTTTTTCATCGTGGCTGAAGCCCATTTGCGCCATCAGTTTTTCGACCACCGAAAGCGCCGCTGCGTCGGCTTGGCCGTTGCGGGTTAGCGTGGGAATGCGCCAGCCGCCGCGGCTGAGTTTTTGCAGATAGAAAGCGCCGCCGGCTTTGGGGCCGGTACCGGATAGGCCGTGGCCGCCGAACGGTTGCACGCCGACCACCGCGCCGACGATGTTGCGGTTCACATAAATATTGCCTGCTTCAATGCGGCGACAGATATGCTCGACGGTGCTATCGATGCGGCTGTGGATGCCGTGGGTGAGCGCGTAGCCTTTGCCGTTGATTTGGTCAATCACATTGTCCAATTCACCCGCGCGGTAACGCACCACGTGCAGCACCGGGCCGAACACTTCGCGCTGCAATTCGTTTAAATTGTTCAATTCAAACATAATCGGCGCAATGAAAGTGGCCTGCTCGCTGTTTTCCGGCAGCGCAAGTTCGTGATAGCTGCGTGCCACACCTTTCATTTTTTCGATATGCGCTTGCAGGTTTTGCTGGGCTTCGGCATCAATCACCGGGCCGACATCGGTAGACAATCGCTGCGGATTGTTCAGCACCAGTTCATCCATCGCGCCTGTAATCATTTTCACCATGTGGTCGGCCACGTCTTCCTGTACGCACAACACGCGCAAGGCGGAACAACGCTGGCCGGCGCTGTCGAAAGCCGAATTGAGTACGTCCACGCATACCTGCTCGGATAATGCGGTGGAATCAACAATCATCGCGTTTTGGCCGCCGGTTTCGGCAATCAACACTGGGGAATCATCGCGTTTGGCCAGCGCTTGGTTAATCAGCTTGGCCACTTCGGTGGAACCGGTGAAAATCACGCCGTTGATGCGCTCGTCTTGGGTTAACGCCGCACCCGCTTCGCCCGCGCCCAACACCAGTTGCAACACATTGTGCGGCACACCTGCCTCATGCAGCAGACGCACGGCGTAATGGGCGATCAGGCTGGTTTGCTCGGCCGGTTTGGCAATCACGGTATTGCCCACCGCCAACGCGGCCACCACTTCGCCGACAAAAATCGCCAACGGGAAATTCCACGGACTGATCGCCACCACCGTGCCCACAGGCGCTCGATCAGCGCAAGTGGTTTCGGCTTCATGGGCGTAATAGCGGCAGAAATCCACCGCCTCGCGCACCTCGGCAATCGCGTTATTCAGCGTTTTGCCCGCTTCACGTACCGCCAACATCATCAAGGCCGGTGTATGGGCTTCCAAGGCATCGGCAAAACGGCGTAACACCGCTGCGCGATCCGCCGGACTGGTCGCCGCCCATGCACTTTCAGCGGCTTTGGCAGCAGTGACCACTTCCGCAACTGATTCGGCCTGAATAAAGGCCACGCTGCCGACGGTATCCTGATGATTGGCCGGATTGTTTACTGCGGTGGCTTCTTGATGCTGCACACTCACAGCGGTTAGCGAAGCGGCCTGATAAGCCTGTTGCGCTGCGGCGTTCATTTCGTTTTCCAGCAATTGCAACACGTTTTCGTTGCTCAAATCCCAGCCTTGCGAATTGAGACGGCTGGCACCATAAAGCTGGCGCGGCAGCGGCAGCGCAGCGTGCATCTTGCCTTGCGTTTTGGCCGCGCCTTCCAGCGGGCAGCGGATCAAATCGTCTATGCTCACTTTTTCATCGACAATCTGGTTCACAAACGATGAGTTGGCACCGTTTTCCAGCAGGCGGCGCACCAAGTAGGCCAGCAGCGTTTCGTGGGTACCCACCGGCGCGTAAATGCGGCAGCGGCGGCCTAAATTCTGGTTGCCGACCACTTGGTCGTACAGGGTTTCGCCCATGCCGTGCAGGCATTGGAATTCAAACTCTTTGCCTTGCCCCATCTGATAAATCGCAGCCAGTGTGTAGGCGTTGTGAGTGGCAAATTGCGGGAAAATCACATCTTGCGCGGCCAACAGTTTGCGTGCGCAGGCGAGATAGGAAACATCGGTATGCACTTTGCGGGTGTAAGATCGGA
>CALFOA010000397.1 GCA_937919795.1 uncultured Neisseria sp. | reverse complement strand
GTTGATTTCTTTACTCCATACCGCACCGCCCAAGCCGTATTCCGAATCGTTGGCCATTTTGATCACTTCTTCTTCGGTTTTGAACTTAATCACGGTGGCTACCGGGCCGAAAATTTCTTCTTGCGAGATACGGGCGCTGTTGCTGTCTGCCGCAATCAGCGTCGGCTCGACAAATTCGCCTTTGGCCAAATCGCCGGCCGCTTTCTTACCGCCGGTGATGATGCGCGCGCCTTCTTGTTCGCCGATTTTCACATAGCTCAAAATGGTTTCCACTTGGTTGGCGTTCACTTGCGCACCCATTTGGGTATCGTCTTCCCACGGCAGGCCGAGCTTCACTTTTTTGAACTCTTCGGCCAGCGCGGCAACGAATTTATCGTAAATGCCTTCTTGTACAAAGATACGCGAACCGGCGCAGCATACTTGGCCTTGGTTAAACAGAATACCTTTTTGCGCGCCTTCCAGCGCTTTATCAAACGGCATATCGTCGAAGAAGATATTGGCTGATTTGCCACCCAATTCCAAAGTAGCCGGAATCAGCATTTCAGCCGCGGCAATGCCGACACGGCGGCCAACCGCGGTTGAACCGGTAAACGCCAGCTTGTTGAAGCCTTTGTGGTGCAACATGTATTCGCCGGATTTAGAACCTTTGCCGGTGATGATGTTCAATACGCCTTTAGGCAGCAGATGGTTTACTTTTTGACCAAACGAAAGCAGGCTCAACGAGGTGCTGCTTGAAGGGTGAATGACGATGGTACAACCGGCCGCCAGCGCGGGAGCGATTTTCCAAGCCGCCATCAGGAAGGGGAAGTTCCACGGAATAATCTGGCCGACCACACCGATAGGCTCGCGCAAGATGATAGACAAATCTTCTTGATCAAGCTGGGTAGCGCTGCCCTCTTCACCGCGAATCACGCTGGCGAAATAGCGGAAATGATCGGCAGCCAGCGGAATATCGGCGGCGCGGGTTTCGCGAATCGGTTTACCGTTATCCAGCGTTTCCTGTAGAGCAAACAATTCGGCATTTTCATCGATTACATCGGCGATTTTATTCAGAATAGCCGCACGCTCGGCAGTAGTGGTTTTTTTCCAGGTTTTAAATGCTTCTTGCGCCGCGGCTACTGCTGCATCCACATCAGCATCACTCGCCTCGGTAAATTTAGCCAAGGCTTCTCCGTTGGCAGGATTGTAAGATACCAGCGTTTCACCACCGCTGGTCCACTCACCGTTAATCAACAAACCGTATACTTCGTCAAACACATTCAAATTCTTAGCCATTTAATCGCTCCTTATTTAAGATATGGTCATGCCGAAAAAACAGGTTGTTACTTTACCTGTCGAGAAACTCTGTACTTCAAGCATAGGTGGTTTAAGCCTGTTTTTCAAGGCATCTTAAACGGAATTTACGTATATTAAATTATTTAACAACTCTTCATTTGGATAACTTCTGCCGATACCGCAAAAACAATTTCAACAAAATCAAAAACCTTCAACGTGCCCGTCTGCCGTCTTCAAACCAAATAAAAATGGCTGTCTGAATCACTTCAGACAGCCATTTATTCAAACCAGCCGATTAGTTTTTATCCAAATCAACCAGTTTGTTTTTCGCAATCCACGGCATCATGCTGCGCAATTGAGCGCCCACTTTTTCGATTTGGTGATCGGCATTCAAGCGACGGCGGGCAGTCATGCTCGCGTAGTTGGTTGCGCCTTCTTGGATGAACATTTTCGCGTATTCGCCGGATTGAATGCGGTACAGCGCTTTCTTCATCGCTTCTTTGGTGGCCGGAGTCACTACTTCGGGGCCGGTCACGTATTCGCCGTATTCGGCGTTGTTGGAAATGGAGTAGTTCATGTTGGCAATGCCGCCTTCGTACATCAGATCCACAATCAGTTTCAGCTCGTGCAGGCACTCGAAGTAAGCCATTTCAGGTGCATAACCGGCTTCAACCAGAGTTTCAAAGCCGCATTTCACCAATTCAACCGCGCCGCCGCACAATACGGCTTGTTCGCCGAACAAGTCGGTTTCGGTTTCTTCGCGGAAGTTGGTCTCAATCACACCGCCTTTGGTGCCGCCGTTAGCAGCCGCGTAAGACAGAGCGATGTCGCGCGCCTTGCCGGAATTGTCTTGGTAAACGGCAATCAGGGTCGGCACGCCGCCGCCTTTGAGGTATTCGCTGCGCACGGTGTGGCCGGGGCCTTTCGGGGCAACCATGATCACATCCACGTTTTTCGCCGGTACGATTTGGTTGTAGTGGATATTGAAGCCGTGGGCAAACGCCAATACCGCGCCTTCTTTCAGGTTGGCATGGATTTCAGCGTTGTAAACAGCAGGTGCAGTTTCGTCGGGCAACAGAATCATCACGACATCAGCGGCTTTAGTGGCATCACCCACAGAGCGCACATCGTGACCGGCAGCAACTGCTTTGTCCCAAGAAGTACCTTTGCGCAAACCGATCAATACGTTTACGCCTGAATCTTTCAGGTTGGCAGCATGGGCGTGGCCTTGTGAACCATAACCGATGATGGCAACGGTTTTGCCTTTGATCAAAGAGAGGTCAGCATCTTTATCGTAAAAAACTTGCATGTTGTTTCCTTTTTGGGATAAATGTTTAAATCAAAATTATTGGTTTGCGTTTTCAGAAATATCGCCCAACATCACAATTTCCACACTCTCTGTTTTACCATCGATGGCTTGCAGAAAGTTTTGAAAATGTGCGCTGGCACCGTGTTCGTCTACTGCTGCCTGTGATTGCCAGATTTCAAAAAACACCACTCGATTGGCATTTTCAATATCTTGATGCAAATCATAGCGCAGATTGCCGGCTTCTTGGCGGCTGGCCAATACCAGTTGCTGAAACACACCGAGCAGCTCTTGGCGGTATTCGGGTTTAACAACAATAGTGGCGACAATTTTGACGACTGACATCATATTTCCTTGTTAATGCTTCAGACGACTTTCAAATATCCAGTCGCCAGAACAGTTTACATATTTTCAGACAGCCCAAATAGTTTCAATAGGCTGTCTGAAAAGTCAGTTTCAGATTCGAAGAATCCGTTCGCCGCGGCCGATACCGGCAGCACCGGTACGAACCGTTTCCAGAATCGGCGTTTTGCCGATGGTTTCCAGGAACGAATCCAGCTTATCAGTAGAACCGGTGATTTCGATGGTATAACTTTTATCGGTTACATCCACCACACTGCCGCGATAGATTTCGGTTAAGCGCAAAAACTCGTCGCGCTCTTTACCGACCGCACGCACTTTCACCAGCATCAATTCGCGCTCGACAAAACGGCTTTCGTTCAAATCGACTACCTTAACCACTTCCACCAGTTTATTCAACTGTTTGGTAATCTGCTCGATCACGGTTTCGTCACCGTGGGTAACGATGGT
>CALFOA010000396.1 GCA_937919795.1 uncultured Neisseria sp. | reverse complement strand
CGTTGTGCATGGTGACAAATCCGCTGTGGATGCGCTGATTGAAGCGTCAGAAGTCAAAGCGTTGAGTTTTGTGGGATCTACGCCGATCGCAGAGTACATCTATGCCGAGGCGACCAAGCGCGGCAAGCGCGTTCAAGCGTTGGGCGGGGCGAAGAACCATGCGGTGCTGATGCCGGATGCCGATTTGGATAACGCGGTTAATGCGTTGATGGGGGCAGCGTATGGTTCATGTGGCGAGCGCTGCATGGCAATTTCGGTTGCCGTATGTGTTGGCGATCAAGTGGCGGATGCGCTCGTGGCCAAGTTGGTTCCACAGATCAAAGCGCTGAAAATCGGCGATATTGGTGAGACCATTTTGTCGCTCGGCCATATCGGTATTTTCCGCGCGCTGGCGGAAGCGGCCAAGCTGGATGCGGCGCAAACCAAGCAGTTATCGGAAATCCTGCGCGATAAAGATGCGCGCGCGGTGGCATCTTTGGTGGCACAATGGCCGTTGGAAGCGCAATGGGCCAAGGCATTTGCTGCGTTGTCGTTGTTGTTCGGCGGCAGCGAAGTATTGGCCGAAGCGCGCGCCGCTTTGCCGGCCTTGCCCGCAGTCGAGCAGGCATTGGCCGACTTGCAGGCGGTGGTGGATGCGTTTCCACACGAGCAGCTGCATATCGATTTGGCAGAACTGCGTTTTGTGGAATACCACACCGGCCTGCTGTATTCGGTGTACAGCGCCGAATGCCACGATGCGGTGGCGCGCGGCGGCCGTTACAACGGCTTGGGCAAACATTTCGGTCGCGCCCGCCCGGCTACCGGCTTCAGCTTCGACTTGCGCTTGTTCGCCGGCCGTCTGCCGAAACAGAAACGGCCGGATACGGTGGCAGTGGCCGCAGCCGATTTGGCCGCGGCGCGCGAAACGGTGGAACAGTTGCGCCGCGACGGGATAACGGTGGCGGTGGATTACGGTCTGCCCGCCAACAGTATGCAAAACAGCACCCGCCGCCTGGTTTGTCAGGATGGTGTGTGGCAGATTATTGAAAACTGATTTTTGAATTTCTTTCCGATAAGGTAGAGGATTATGGCTAAAAACGTGGTGGTTATCGGCTCGCAATGGGGCGATGAAGGCAAAGGTAAAATCGTAGACTGGTTGGCCGAAGAAGCCAGCGGCGTGGTGCGCTTTCAGGGCGGCCACAATGCCGGTCACACTTTGGTGGTGGGCGGCAAAAAAACCATTCTGCGCCTGATTCCGAGCGGCATTCTGCATGAAAAACTGGATTGCTATATCGGCTCCGGCGTGGTGGTGTCGCCCGAGGCGCTGTTGTCGGAAATCGACGAATTGAACGCCGCCGGTGTGAAAAACGTGGAAGGCCGCCTGAAAATTGCGCCGACCTGTACCTTAATTTTGCCTTACCACATCGCGCTCGACCAAGCGCGCGAGGCTTCGCGTGGTGCGTCTAAAATCGGCACCACCGGCCGCGGCATCGGCCCGGCTTATGAAGATAAAGTAGCCCGCCGTTCCATCCGCGCGGTCGATTTGTTCGATATGGAAAAAATCACTGCTAAAGTACAGGCTAATGTGGATTTGTATAATGTACAACTGCAACACCTGCACGGCGCCGAGCCGGTTTCTGCTGAGGCGGTATTGGAAAAAATCCGTTCGTTCCGCGAGCGCATCTTGCCGATGATCAGCGATGTGGCGGCGGCTTTGTATGAAAAAGGTCAAAAAGGCGAGCGCTTGCTGTTTGAAGGTGCGCAAGGTACTTTGTTGGACATCGATTACGGTACTTATCCGTTTGTTACCTCTTCAAACTGCTTGGCCGGTGCGGCTTCGCCCGGTGCCGGTGTGCCGCCGCAAATGCTCGATTATGTATTGGGCATTGTGAAAGCCTATACCACTCGCGTGGGTTCCGGCCCGTTCCCCACCGAGTTGTTCGACGAAGTGGGCGCCGGCTTGGCCAAGCGCGGCAATGAGTTCGGCTCGGTAACCGGCCGTGCGCGCCGTTGCGGTTGGTTTGATGCGGCCGCGCTGAAACGCTCGATTCAGATCAACGGCATCAGCGGCATGTGCATCACTAAGTTGGATGTGATGGACGGCATGGAAGAAATCAAAATCGGCGTCGGCTACGAATTTGAAGGCAAACGCATCGACATCCTGCCGTTTGGCTCGGATGCGGTGGAAAAATGTGTGCCGGTTTACGAGACTATGCCGGGTTGGACTGAATCCACTGTGGGGGTGAAGGAATACGATGCGCTGCCGGAAAACGCCAAGCGTTATCTGAAACGGATTGAAGAGTTGTGCGGCGCGCCGATTGCGATTATTTCAACCGGCCCGGATCGCGAAGAAACGATTTTGCTGCAACATCCGTTTGC
Source organism: uncultured Neisseria sp. (assembly GCA_937919795.1). Lineage (GTDB taxonomy): Bacteria > Pseudomonadota > Gammaproteobacteria > Burkholderiales > Neisseriaceae > Neisseria. The sequence continues at coordinate 7,137 of CALFOA010000396.1, read as the reverse complement.
TTAAGTTGCAATAAATAAGAGAATGCCTGTCTGAAAAGATTGTTTCAGACAGGCTTTTGTTTGGTGGTGCATCCGCTAACGTCATACTCGGGCTTGGCCCGAGTATCTGTTTTTTAGGCACAAAAGATACTCGGGTCAAGCCTGAGTATGATGGAATGGTGATGGAATTAAGGTTTTGTAGGCTGAAAAAATAATGCCTGTCTGAAAAACTTTTGCTTTGAAGAAACTCACTGCATTTGTTTTCAGACAGGCATTTTACTGAATGGATTCATTTTGATTCAGGCTGATCAACCAAGCGGGTACCGGCCAGCGCATCGTAGAGAAACTGTTTATCCGGATGCAGCAGCGCATAACCCCAAGGCAGTATCCACCAGAATAGAGCGGTGGCAGCGGCGGTTTTCGGCGGAATACCCATGCTGTGCAATACGCTGTAGGCCAAGAGCGGCACAAACACCAAAAACACGCAAGCCCAGATAAAGCGCATTTTGAATTCTTTAGCAGTCGGCCGTTTGCCGTTTTGATTCACCAAACCGATTTTCCATACCCGCATCGGCAGCGTTTGCCCCCTGCGCTGCCAGTTTGCGCGGAAATACAGCCACCAGCCGCCCACCATGATGATGGACACCGCCATGCTGGCCAAAGGCGGCCAAATGCGGCCAAGTACCGCGGCGGCGATACCGGCGGGTATCATGGCGACACAGGTAACGGCAGCGGTCAGCAACAGTTCGTAAACTAAGGAAGCGAGGCGGCGTTTCAGCGGGGCGGTGGTTAAAGCAGGCATAGGCATATTGGTTTACAAAGAGAATACAGATAATAAAAAAGGATGGGCGACCATCCTTTTTTCAGACAGGCATTTTATTTCCAATAACGCCACCAAGGCGCCATGTCCGCTTTCCAGTCTTGTTTCAAATAAGGGCTTTGCGGGAAGTTTTGTTCCAGCACGCGGCGGGTATCGGCGGCCAATTGAGGGCGGTCGATGCGTTTGTAAGACAATTCCATAATCGCCAGTGCTTCTTCGACAAAACGGGTGTTTTGGAATTGGGCAATGATTTTTTGCGAACGCTTGATGGCGGCTAAATAAGCGCCGCGGTTCATATAATAGCGGGCAACCGCCATTTCGTTGCCGGCGAGCGCATCCACCAATTTGGCCATGCGGTCTTTTGCATCTTCGGCATAACGGCTTTCCGGAAAGCGTTCTACCAATTGAGCAAAAGCGGCATACGCTTCGCGGTTGGCTTTCGGATCACGATCCGACCAGTCTTGCGCGGCCAGTTTGTTGACAAAAGATTTATCTTCATTAAACAGAATCAAACCTTTGAGATACATGGCATAATCCAGATTCTGGCTTTGCGGATACAGTTTCTCGAAGCGCTCCACTTCGGCCAGCGCCATCGCGGGCTGTTCATCCTTGTAATACGCATAAGCCGCATCCAAGCGCGCCTGCTGTGCATAAATACCGGTAGGAAAACGCGACTGTAACAGTTCATATAACTTGAGCGCTCGCGTATAATTGCGGCTATTCAGTTCGTCCTGTGCTTCGGTATAGAGTTTTTCTACCGACCAGTCTTGTGTGGCTTGCGCATCCTTGTCGATAGGTTGAGTAGAAGCACAACCGGCCAGCGCCAGTCCCAATGTCACAACTAAAAGAATTTTTTTCATGCAGAACACTTCCTTTGAAATTGAAGCCGATTATAACGATGATTTCGGGTTTTCGGCAGCCCCTGATGCAGAAAGTTGCATAAATTTAACTGTTCCGGTGGAATTAGCCGGTTTGCGGCTGGATGCCGCGCTAGCAAAATTACTGCCCGATTACTCGCGTAGCCGCCTGACCACGTGGATTAAAGACGGTGCGGTAACGGTAAACGGTAAGAGTGCCCAGCCCAAAGAAAAAATGATCGGCGGCGAGCAATTGCAGGTAACCATTCAGGAAAGCGAGGAAGTGCTTGCGTTCACGCCCGAGCCTATGGATTTGGATATTATTTATGAAGACGATACGGTATTGGTGCTGAACAAACCGGCCGGTTTGGTGGTGCATCCGGCGGCGGGCAACTGGAGCGGAACTTTGCTCAATGGCTTGCTGGCGCACTGCCCAGCGCTCTCGCAAGTGCCGCGTGCCGGTATCGTGCACCGCTTGGATAAAGACACCAGCGGCTTGATGGTGGTGGCGAAAACCTTGCAGGCGCAAAATCATTTGGTGCAGCAGTTGCAGGATCGTACGGTGAAACGGATTTATCGTGCGGTAGCCAATGGAGTGGTGCCGTTTGACGGCAAAATCGATACCTTAATCGGCCGCGATCCGCACAATCGTTTGAAAATGGCGGTGGTGAAATTCGGCGGCAAACCGGCGGTTACCCATGTGAAAGTGCTGGAGCGCTACGGCTCGCACAGCTACATCGAATGCGCGTTGGAAACAGGTCGTACCCACCAGATTCGCGTGCACATGCGCGAAGCCAATCATCCGCTGGCGGGTGATCCGGTATATGGCAATCCGCGCCACGCAGCATCGGATAAGGTGAAAGAAGTGGTTAAGGGTCTGGGTCGTCAAGCCTTGCATGCTTATCGGCTGAGTTTTGTGCATCCGCAAAGCGGTGAAACGGTATCGTTTGAAGCACCGCTGCCGCAAGATATTTATCATTTGCTATCGGTATTGCGCTTGGAAAACGGTATGGATTCATCGTTGAGCAATGAGGCCGAGTGGCAGGATCATCTGGTGGAAGACGACGATGATTGGAATGAAGACGACTATGATGTGGAAGTGGTTTATTTGAAAGAATAAAAAAACGGCGCTTTATTGAGAGCGCCGTTTGATTATGTTTCAGCAAGAAAATCAATAATAGTCTTCGCGGTTGATGGTGCGTTTTACCACGGCTGGCAGGCCTACTGCCAGTGAGTTTTCTGGGACGTCTCTAATGACCACGCTGTTGGCGCCAACAATCGAATTGCTACCTACGCTAACTGGGCCGACCACTTTCGAACCGGCGCTCAGTAATACATTGTCGCCGATGGTCGGGCAGAGGTTACGGTCTTTACCATTATCGCCAAGAGTAACGCCGTTGAAAATGGTACAGTTATCACCAATCACCGCCGTAGAGCCGATGACGATATTAAAATGGTGGACAAAATGCGAACCTTTGCCGATGCGGGCGGCCGGATGAATATCGCTGGCGTAGAAAATACGGCTGATTAAATAGACAACATAGCTGAACGGACGGGTTAAGCGGCTGCCAAAAAGCATGTGGGATAAGCGGTAGGCTAGCATCAGGTGTAGGGAGGGTAAGAGCAGGGCTTTCATTGGCGTAGATTCCTTTTCGATGTAATGTTTTTGATTTTATGGTTGAACAGCGGTTTTGGGTAGACTCATTATGAGTATATGACAAAACAATGAATTGTTAAAGTTCTGTTTATCTGCGGATAAAAGTATTAAGAATATTAAATGATTTTAATGACAAAAGAGGAAAAAATATGTTGAACGGTAATTATTTGCGCCCAGTGTGGCCTGCACCGGAAAATGTGCGCGCTTTGAGTACTACCCGGCAGGGCGGTGTGAGCGAAGGTGTGTACCACAGTTTGAATGTCGGTGCACACGTTGGTGATGTGCCGGAATACGTGGCGGAGAATAGGGCGCGGGTGCAGGCAGCGGTGAGTGTGCCGGTGGCTTATTTGAACCAAACCCACAGCCCGGATGTGGTGCAGGCGGCGGAAAGTGTGTTGCACACGCCCGATGCCGATGCCAGCGTCGATCGCAGCGGCAAAGCGGCTTGTGCGGTGATGACGGCGGATTGTTTGCCGGTATTGTTCTGCGATCGAGCGGGCAGCGTAGTTGGCGCGGCGCACGCCGGTTGGCGGGGTTTGGCCGGCGGTGTACTGGAAAATACGGTTGCTGCCATGCAGGTGCCGCCTTCCGAAATCCTGGCTTGGTTGGGCCCTGCCATCGGGCCGGGCGCGTTTGAAGTGGGGCAGGATGTATGGGAGGCATTTTGCAAGCCATTACCTGCTGCCGAAGCGGCTTTCCAAAGCATAGGCGAGGGCAAATATCTGGCTGATATTTACGCATTGGCACGCTTACGCTTGGCAGAAATTGGTGTCACCGCGGTATATGGCGGCGAGCATTGTACGGTGCTGGAACGCGATACTTTTTTCTCTTACCGCCGCGACGGCCAAACCGGACGGATGGTGAGTTTGATTTGGTTGGAAAAAACGTAAGCGTGATGAAATGCCTGTCTGAAAAACTTTTTGCTTTCAGACAGGCATTATTTTCTACCCTCAGCAAAAACGCTTAGCTTGCCGTTTTCCGCTATAATCAACCTTTTTGATTCTTCTGCAAAAGACTTTTCCATGAAACACATCCACATTATCGGCATCGGCGGCACTTTTATGGGCGGCTTGGCCGCGGTTGCCAAAGAGGCGGGCTTTCAAGTAACCGGCTGCGACGCCAAAATGTATCCGCCGATGAGCACCCAGCTCGAAGCCTTGGGCATAGGCGTACACGAAGGTTTTGATGCCGAGCAGTTGGCGAAATTTCCGGCTGATGTGTATGTAATCGGTAATGTGGCCAAGCGCGGCATGGAGGTGGTGGAGGCGATTTTAAACCGCGGCCTGCCGTATATTTCCGGCCCGCAATGGCTGGCGGAAAACGTGTTGCAAGGTCGTTGGGTGCTGGGCGTGGCCGGTACGCACGGCAAAACCACCACCGCATCGATGCTGGCTTGGGTACTCGAATACGCCGGTTTGGCGCCGGGTTTCTTGATTGGCGGTGTGCCGCAAAACTTCAGTGTTTCCGCCCGTTTGCCGCAAGCGCCGCGCCAAGATCCGAACAGCCGTTCACCGTTTTTCGTGATTGAAGCGGATGAATACGACACCGCGTTTTTCGACAAGCGTTCGAAGTTCGTCCATTACCGCCCGCGTACCGCCATTCTGAACAACCTTGAATTCGACCACGCCGATATTTTTGCCGACTTGGCGGCGATTCAAACCCAGTTTCACCACTTGGTACGCACCGTGCCCGCCGAAGGCTTGATTGTCAGCAACGGCTGCGAACAAAGCCTGCGCGACACCTTAGACAAAGGCTGTTGGACACCGGTGGAATTTTTCGGCGGCAATGAAGGCTGGCAGATGGCCGAAGTGGCGGCGGACGGTTCGTTTGACGTGTTGCTGAATGGCGAAAAAGTCGGCCACGTGGCTTGGGACATCATCGGCGAACACAACCGCATGAACGCACTGGCGGTGATTGCCGCCGCCCGCCATGCCGGTGTTGATATCGCGACTGCTTGCGAAGCCTTGGGTGCATTCAAAAACGTGAAACGCCGCATGGAAACCAAAGGCGAAGTGAACGGCGTGACCGTATATGACGATTTTGCCCACCATCCCACCGCGATCACCACCACCGTGGCCGGTTTGCGCCAAAAAGTCGGCGCGGCGCGCATTTTGGCGGTATTAGAGCCGCGTTCTAACACCATGAAACTCGGCACCATGAAAGCGGCGCTGCCGGAAAGCCTGCAAGAAGCGGATCAGGTATTCTGCTACGCCGGCGGCATCGATTGGGATGTCGCCGAGGCACTGTCACCATTGGGTGATAAACTGCACGTTGGCCAAGACTTTGAGGCGTTTGTGGCGGCGATTGCGGCGGAAGCGAAGAGCGGCGACCACATTCTGGTAATGAGCAATGGCGGCTTTGGCGGCATACATGATAAGCTGTTGGCGAAATTGAAATAAAGTTGCTTGAATGAAAATGCCTGTCTGAAAAAATTTTTCAGACAGGCATTTTTGTATCAATAGTTATTCAGGCAGTAAAAACAGTTTAAGGTTTTACTTCTTTGCCGTTGATTTTGATCGATTTCAATTGCAAATCATAGGTTTTGCCGTCGTCGGTATAGCTGATTTGGGTCGGTACATTACCCAAGGCCGGGGCGAAGGCGTAGTTAACGGTGCTGTCGCCGCGTTGCAGACGGTATTTATTGATGGTGGTTGTGCCGCCGGCTATGCTGTAGCTGGCGCTGCCGTTGCGGGCAAGACCGTTGACTTTATAAAGCTTTTTGCCGTTGGTGATTTGCAGGCCGGCAGGTAGTTTGCCGTCGTTAACAGCCAATTGCCAAGCCAAGGTGAATAAATCCTGAGTGGTGCCGTTGATGCTTTCGGTTTTCTCTTCACCGGCTTTGCCGTAGGTAATGCGGCCACCGCTGAGTTTGGCTTCAGCATAGGTTTTACCGCCGCGTACATCGCGGTAATAGCTGGGTACCAGCGTATTGCCTTTAATAGTGCCGCCGCTTTCAAAGCGGATGCTGTACATCGGTACCTTGATATTAGAGACAATTTTGTAGTTGTTGCCACTGCGGGTGAAAGTCATGGTGGCCGGGATGCCGTAAGAGCCGGAATATTGCAACTCAGCAGACTGCGGTAATTTGGCGGCTTGCGCACCAAATGCGGTGGCGGCCAGTATAGTAAAAATCAGGGGGCGGATCAGTTTCATGGTTGTTCTCTCTGGGAATAAATTATCTTTTTGGGGGTGAATCATTTAGGCTAGCAGCTGGGTATCGGCCGCGGCGGAGGTGCCGCCATGAACACGATGGCCGTCTACCTTGAGCTTGCCGTTTATAAAATCGGCCACCGCTTGCGGAAACAATTGGTGCTCAACCGCCAACACGCGCTCGGCGATATTGTCGGCGTTGTCGCCTTCGATAATCGGCACCACACCTTGCGCAATAATCGGGCCGCAATCCAGTTCGGCTGTGACAAAATGAATGGTGCAACCGGCAATGCGGCAACCGGCTTCCAGCGCGCGTTCGTGGGTGTGCAGGCCGGGGAAGGCGGGCAGCAGCGAAGGATGGATGTTGATTAAATGGCCTTCGTAATGGGCGCAGAAGGCGGGGCTAAGAATACGCATAAAACCGGCCAACACCACCAAATCGGGCTGATAGCGGTCAATCAGCTTCATCATCTCGCGATCGAAAGCTTCGCGGTCGGCAAAATCTTTGTGGTTCAACGCACCGGTGGTAATGCCGCGCTCGGCCGCCCAAGCCAAACCGGCGGCGTCATGTTTATTGCTGAGCACCGCAGCAATGCGGGCATTGGGAATCTGGGCGTTCACAATGGCCTGCATATTGCTGCCGCGGCCGGAAATCAGGATAACGATGTTTTTCA